>NZ_JAKVIJ010000006.1:0-231458 GCF_022760965.1 Simplicispira sedimenti | reverse complement strand
TCAGGCTCCTATTCCAGCCCAGCAGCGCCCCGCACTAATACAGTGCGGGGCGCTTCTGCTTGGGGAAACGACTTTCATCAACGGGGTGCCCCTCTTTGGGGTATCTGCGGGATTCAGATGGCCAATGCTGCGCCGTCCACGAAGACCTTCAGCTCGTTGTGAGCAAAGGGCGTCCAGGGCTCATCGCGTGTCAGCGGCGCTGTGACGATGACTGCCACCCGATCGGCTGGGGTCGTGTGTTGCGAGAAGTCGATACTCAAGTCTTCATCAGACAAATGCGCCTGTGCAAACGGATGCCTGCGTTCCGTGTAGCAAAGATTTGTGGATGCATGGGCCCAGAGGGCCTGGCCATTGGAGAGCAGGAAATTGAAGGTGCCATGGGGTGCGATGACTCCCGCCAGTTCCCGCAGCGTGCGCGTCAGTTCTTCGACGCAGGGAACGGTCGCATGGGATTTCGACAGCTCCTGCATGATCCAGCAAAAGGCGTGTTCGCTGTCCGTTGAGCCTACCGGTCTGAACTGAGCGTGCAGACGGGGGCGAAAATCCTTCAAATCGCCATTGTGCGCAAACACCCAGTACCGTCCCCAGAGCTCACGCACGAAGGGATGACAGTTCTGCAGGCTCACGGGCCCCTGCGTGGCTTTGCGGATATGTGCAATGACGTTTTGGCTCTTGAGGGGATAGTTGCGGATGAGATCTGCGATGGGTGAATCGACCGCGCGGGCATGATCGACAAACAAGCGGACGCCCCGATCCTCAAAAAAAGCAATGCCCCAGCCATCGCAGTGATCGCCTGTGCGTCCGGCACGTTGGGAGAAGCCGGTGAAGCTGAAGGCGACATCGGTGGGCGTATTGCAATTCATTCCGAGCAACTGGCACATGGCAGAACGTCTCCCGATTGAAAAAACTTGGGGTGCGATGGATAGCCTGGAGCAACCAGCCGGCGGACTGGTCGAGGATCACGCGTGACTATTTGCCATTGTGCACAGGCGGGTTGCCTTGTGCGCAGGAAGGGCAGAGGCAGCGCAGTCCCCGCTCGGTGGCGGGCAGGGATGCCAGCGCTGTAGGCGAGATCTCAGTGTGCATGCACCAACAATCGAACCCAGCGGCTTCGCTTGAAGGCGTGGCCATGCCGCACTGATTGGCATGCCCGCAGCTTGGGCAGATGCCGTCGTCGGGGGGATGTGGTGTATTCATCGTTTCGCAGCCGTTCCGGTTCACCGAGTGTAGGCCCATGAAAGAACGACGGCACCCGCAGGTGCCGTCATTCTTCGGATGAAAGAGCCTTTAGCGCCTATAAATAGTGCGCGGAATGCTATTGATTCAATAGCATTTGATCAGGCAGATGCCTTGAGCTTGAGGCGCCAGGCGTGCAACAGGGGCTCGGTGTAGCCGCTGGGTTGCTGCAGGCCCTTGAAGACCAGATCGCAGGCAGCCTGATAGGCCATGCTGGTATCGAAGTGACCGGCCATGGGGCGGTACAGCGGGTCGCCAGCGTTCTGGCCATCCACCACAGCGGCCATGCGTTCGAAGGTCTCGCGCACCTGGGCCTCGGTCACCACGCCGTGGTGCAACCAGTTGGCCATGTGCTGGCTGCTGATGCGCAGCGTGGCACGGTCTTCCATCAGGCCAATGTTGTGGATGTCCGGCACCTTGGAGCAGCCAACCCCCTGGTCCACCCAGCGCACCACGTAGCCGAGGATGCCCTGGGCGTTGTTGTCCAGCTCCTGCTGCTTCTCGGCATCGCTCCAGCTGGGCGCAGCCGCCACGGGCACCGTGAGCAGCCCCGTCAGCAGGTTGTCGCGTTCGGCATTGGCGTCGATCTTTTCCAGTTCGATCTGGATGTCGCTCACCTTCACCTGGTGGTAGTGCAGCGCGTGCAGCGTGGCGCCCGTGGGGCTGGGCACCCAGGCGGTGTTGGCGCCCGCCTTGGGGTGGGCGATCTTCTGCTTGAGCATCTCGGCCATCAGGTCGGGCATGGCCCACATGCCCTTGCCGATCTGCGCCTTGCCGCGCAGACCGCACGACAGGCCCACCAGCACGTTGTTGCGCTCGTAGGACTGGATCCAGGCGCTGGTCTTCATGTCGCCCTTGCGGATCATCGGGCCGGCCAGCATGGCGGTGTGCATCTCGTCGCCGGTGCGGTCCAGGAAGCCGGTGTTGATGAAGGCCACGCGGCTTTGCGCGGCGGCAATGCAGGCCTTGAGGTTGACCGAGGTGCGGCGCTCCTCGTCCATGATGCCGAGCTTGACCGTGCTGTCGGGCAGGCCCAGGAGCTTTTCCACGCGGCCGAACAGTTCTGCGGCGAAAGCCACTTCCGTGGGGCCGTGCATCTTGGGCTTGACGATGTAGACCGAGCCCTTGCGCGAGTTGCGCAGACCGCGTGCACCATGGCCCTGCAGGTCGTGCAGCGCGATGGTGGTGGTGACCACGGCGTCCATGATGCCTTCGGGGATCTCGCGCTGCTGGCCCTGGGCGTCCTTCCAGAGGATGGCCGGGTTGGTCATCAGGTGGCCGACGTTGCGCACGAACATCAGGCTGCGGCCATGCAGGCGCACTTCGCCGCCGTTCGGGCCGGTATAGACGCGGTCGGGGTTGAGGCCGCGCGTCATGGTCTTGCCGCCCTTCTCGAACGACTCGGTCAGCGTGCCCTTGAGGATGCCCAGCCAGTTGCTGTAGCCCAGCACCTTGTCCTCGGCGTCCACGGCAGCCACGGAGTCCTCCAGGTCGAGGATGGTGGAGAGCGCGGCTTCGAGCACCACGTCGCTCACGCCCGCGGCGTCGGACTGACCAATGGGCGTAGTGCGGTTAATCTGGATGTCCAGGTGCAGGCCGTTGTGCTGCAGCAGCACGGACGACGGCGCCGCCGCATTGCCCTGGTAGCCCTTGAACTGGGCGGGATCCTTCAGGCCGGTGCTGGCGCCGCCAAGCTGCACCACGAGCTGGCCGCCTTCCACGCGGTAGCCGGTGGCGTCCTTGTGCGAGCCGCTGGCCAGGGGCGCGTTGTCGTCCAGCACCTGGCGGGCGAAGGCGATCACCTTGGCGCCGCGCACCGGGTTGTAGCCCTTGCCCTTCTCGGCGCCGCCCTCTTCGCTGATGGCGTCGGTGCCGTACAGCGCGTCGTACAGGCTGCCCCAGCGCGCGTTGGCGGCGTTCAGGGCGTAGCGCGCGTTCAGGATGGGCACCACCAGCTGCGGGCCGGCCTGCGTGGCCAGCTCATCGTCCACGTTGGCGGTGGTGACCTTCACGTCGGCCGGCTGGGGCACGAGGTAGCCAATTTTTTCCAGGAAGCCACGGTAGGCCAACATGTCCTTGATCGGGCCGGGGTTGGCTTTGTGCCAGGTGTCCAGCTCGGTCTGAAGCCGGTCGCGCTCGGCCAGCAGGGCGATGTTGCGCGGAGCCAGGTCGGACACGATGGCGTCGAAGCCCTTCCAGAACGTGGCAGCGTCGATGCCGGTGCCGGGCAGCACCTGGTCTTCAATGAAGCGGTGCAGGTTGGTGGCCACTTGCAGGCCGTGGACGGTGGTGCGGTCGGTCATGGTGTAAGCCTCGGACGAAGTCGATGAAAACAATGGAGCCACTGGGGCATGACAACACTGTATTGCAGATACAGGGCGGCATAAATAGCCTCAATATCTCAAAACTAATGACTTTTTCGCAAAAATCGGCCGAGCCCAGAGCTGCAGTGCTCCCCAGCAATACCCATCGCCCCAGCCCGGAAAAGGAGGGGCCACCACGAACGCCCGTTGCATCCCGATAACTCCCCCAGCAAATGCTCCCGGCGTCGTGGCAGACTCGGCCCATGTGCGAGCCCACGCTCCTTGTCGCTGACGACCACCCTCTGTTCCGCGCTGCCGTGTTGCATGTGCTGCGCGAACGCCTGCCCCAGTACCGCACGCTGGAGGCTGCCAGCGCCGCCACGCTGGGGCAGGCCTTGCAGGAACACCCGGAGGTGGAGCTGGTGTTGCTGGATCTGAGCATGCCCGGTACGCGCGGCTTTTCGGCCTTGCTGCATGTGCGCGGCGAGTACCCGGAGCTGCCTGTGGTCATCATCTCGTCCAACGACCACCCGCGTGTGATTCGCCGTGCACAGCAGTTTGGCGCTGCCGGTTTCATCCCCAAGTCTGCGCCCGCGGAGGCCATGGGCGAAGCCATTGCTGCGGTGCTGGACGGCGGCAGCTGGTTTCCACCCATGGCGTCCGAGCGCTCTGAAGCCGATGCCGAGCTCGCAGCTCGCCTGGCGCAGCTCACGCCCCAGCAGTTCCGCGTGCTGCTGTGCCTGGCCGATGGCCTGCTCAACAAACAGATCGCCGCAGAACTGGGCCTGGCCGAAAACACCGTGAAAGTGCACGTTACCGCCATTCTGAAAAAGCTGGAGTGCTACAGCCGCACCCAGGCTGCGGTGCTGGTCAAGAGCCTGGAGACGGAGGACGGTGCGACGGGTTGATGGTGGGGTGGTTGAGAATGTCTTTTTATAAAAAGATGCTCTAGCGCTTATCAATAAAGCGCTGAAAGCTATAGAAATAATAGCATTTGTACGCTTTGAAAGCGCCTTAGCGCATCCGCAGCAAGGTTTGGCTGACCAGGGCCCGCAGCGCGGGCGCACGCACCGGCTTGGCCAGAAAGCCCCAGCCGCGCTCGGCGGCCTGGCGGCGCAGGGTGGCGTCGCGTTCGGCGGTGACCAGGATCACGGCGGGGCTCTGGCCCCAGCGCTGGCACAGCTCAGCGAAAACATCCGGGCCGAGGTGGCCTGCGCCCAGATGCACATCCAGCAGCACCAACTGGGGCGCCTGGCCTGGGCGGGCGTGCTCCAGCGCCTGCCGTGCACCACCGGCCAGCGGTACCGCGCAGCCCCAACGCTGCAGCAAGGCCTGGGTGGCAGCGCAGGTGGGGCCATCGTCTTCGATCACCCAGGCGCTGTGGCCCTGCAGCGGGGCGTCGTCGGGCGAATAGAGTGCGTTCGTTGCGGGCGCAGCCGGCTGTACCGCGGCGGCGTCACCCAGCGGCACGCAGACCCAGAACACGCTGCCGCGCCCCAGCTGCGAGCGCAGGCCGATTTCATGCCCCAGCAGGCGGCCCAGCCGCTCCACGATGGCCAAGCCCAGGCCGGCGCCCCGGTCATCGGCGCGACCCTCGTCCAGGCGGCGGAACTCTTCGAAGATCTCGCGCTGCAGCGCCTCGGGGATGCCGGGGCCCTGGTCGTGCACCTCGATGCGCAGGTGCTCCCCCTCTGGGCGGCAGACCCGACGGCAGCCCACCACGATGCGGCCCCGGCGGCTGTAGCGGATGGCGTTGGAGACGAAGTTCTGCAGGATGCGGCGCAGCAGGTTTTCATCGGTGCGCACCACGGCGCGCGTGGGCACGCAGCGCAGGGTCAGGCCCTGGCTTTCGGCCAGCACGCCGAAGTTGTGGCTCAAGACCTGCAACAGCGGCCCCAGCGGCACGTCGCGGATGTGCACGTCGAGCTGGCCCGATTCCATGCGCGAAATGTCGAGCAGACTGTTGAGGATGGCGTCCTGCGCGGCCAGCGCGCCTTCAATGCTGTCGGCGGTGTGCCGCCCGGCCTCGTCGTGCAAATGGCTGCGCAGCAGCGAGGTGAACATGCGCGCCGCGTTCAGGGGCTGCAACAGGTCGTGCACGGCGGCCGCCACAAAGCGGGTCTTGGAGCGGTTGGCGCGCTCGGCCTCGCGCCGGGCGGCGTCCAGGTCGCGCGTGCGGTCCGACACGCGCTGCTCCAGCGCATCGGCCAGCGAGCGCAGTTCGCGCGCCGCGTTCTTGTAGCTCGTGATGTCGGCATAGCTGGTGACGAATCCGCCCTCGGGCAGCGGGTTGCCCCGGATCTCCAGCACGGTGCCGTCGTCCTTGGCGCTCTCGTGCAGGTGGGGTGTGCCGCTGCGCAGGTGGGCCAGGCGTCGCTCGATGGCGTCCTCCACCGGGCCGGGGCCCAGCAGCCCGCGGCGTGCGTTGTGGCGCAGCAGGTCGGCGATGGGGCGACCCACCTGCATCAGGTCGGCCGGAAAGCGGAACAGCTGCACATAGCGCGAGTTCCAGGCCACCAGCCGGAGGTCGGCGTCGATGATGACCACCCCCTGGGGCAGATGCTCCAGGCTGCGCGAGAGGCCCTTGTCCGTCTGCTCGGCGGCCTGTTGCGCTGCCTGAACGATGCCGTCCTGCGCGGTGCGCAGTTCCTGGGCGTGTTGCTGCAGCACGGTCTCCAGCTCCTGGCGGCTGCGTTGGCGCAAGCGATCCAGGCGCTGGCGCTGGCGCACAAAGAGCACCAGCAGCGAGAGCGCCAGCCAGCCGCCAGCGCCCGAGGCTGCGGCCCAGCGGCTGTCGGTCAGGCTGCTGTGCGTCGCATGCACCAGGTGCAGTTGCCACGGGGTGCCGGGCAAGGGCTGGGTTTGCCACAGCACGCGGCCTGCGGGCGTGGGCATGTCGGAGGTCGGCTGCAGGCGCACCAGGCGGCCGCCGTTGTCCATGTGGTCGTCCACGCGCAGATCCAGGGGGCGCAGCGGCTGATCGGAATACTGGCGGGTGGCGTTCAGTTCGCGCCGCTGGTCGTCGTCCAGCGGCTCCAGCAGTCGGTATCGCCAGGCATCCTGGCTGGCAAGAAAGACAACGCCATAGGCGTCAGAGGCGAGCACGATATCGGGTGTCTGCAACCATTCGCGCTCCAGCTCCTGCAGCGCAATCTTGATGGCCACCAGTCCCAGGATCTGGCCGCTGTCGTCGCGGATGGCCTGCGACAGAAAGTAGCCTGGCTCCCCGGTGGTCACGCCAATGCCGTAAAAACTGCCGCGCCCCTGGGCCAGTGCCTGCTGCACATAGGGGCGAAAACTGTAGTCCTGCCCCACGTTGCTGGTCGTGGAGCGCCAGTTGCTGGCGGCCACGGCCATGCCGCGGCGGTCGAGCAGGGTGAGGGTGGAGGACTGGCTGGCGCCGTTGGCCTGCTCCAGTTTGCGGTTGAGCTGCTCCACCTCTGCCGGGCGCAAGGGGCGGCGCAGGGCGTCTTGCAGCTGCGCGTCCAAGGCCAGCACTTCGGGCAGCGTGCGGTAGCGGTCAATGCGCTGGGCCAGCGTTTGTCCATACAGGGCCAGCTGGCGCTGCACGCTTTCGCTCTCGTCATGCAAAGACCTTTGCCAAGCCCACTGACTGGCCGCCCACATGCTGAGCACCGTGCCCACAAGCAGGGTGAACAGCGTCCAGAACTGGCGAAGGCTGGGCATGGGCATGGCAGGAAGGCAGGCTTGTCACACGGTGGTGGGGCCACGCGGGTGCGGTGGCGAGTGTGCCGGATTCATCTGGAAGCTAGGGGATTACCCTGATTGGGCGCGCGTGATCACCTCTGACGCCCTGTCGGACTAATACCAATAGGTTATCGGCACAAACGCATCGCAGCGGTACAAACGGCACCCTTGATGCACCGTCGGCGGTGCAGCCCCGCGAATCCTGGAGATCTACCCATGCACACCCATTCCGCCCCCGCAGCGTCCACCTTGAAGCTGCCTTTCTACCGCCAGCTGTACTTTCAGGTGGTACTGGCCATTGTCCTGGGCGTCTTGCTGGGCCATTTTGAGCCCGCCTACGGCGAGGCGCTCAAGCCTCTGGGCGATGCCTTCATCAAGCTGGTGAAGATGATCATCGCCCCGGTGATCTTCCTGACCATTGTGACCGGCATTGCAGGCATGTCGCAGTTGAGCACTGTGGGCCGTGTGTTTGGCAAGGCCATGGCGTATTTCCTGTTCTTCTCCACACTGGCTTTGGTGGTGGGGCTGGTGGTGGCCAACGTGGTGCAGCCCGGCGCGGGCATGAACATCAACCCGGCCGACCTGGACCAGACTGCCGTGAAGGGCTACGTGGCCAAGTCGCACGAGATGACGCTGACCGGCTTTGCGTTGGACATCATTCCCAAGACGCTGGTCAGCCCCTTCGTGGGCGACAACATCCTGCAGGTGCTGCTGGTGGCGGTGCTGTTCGGCATTGGCCTGGCCATGGTGGGTGAGCCGGGCCGCCCCGTGCTGAACTTTCTTGAAGCCCTGACCACCCCGGTGTTCAAGGTGGTGGGCCTGGTCATGAAGGCGGCGCCCCTGGGCGCGTTTGGTGCCATGGCCTTCACCATCGGCAAGTTCGGCCTGGGTTCGCTGGTCAACCTGGCGTGGCTCGTGGGCTCGTTCTACATCACCTCGCTGCTGTTTGTGGTTGTCATCCTGGGCTTTGTCAGCCGCCTGTGCGGTTTCTCGGTGCTCAAGCTGTGTCGCTACCTCAAGGCCGAGCTGATGCTGGTGCTGGGCACCTCGTCGTCGGAGTCGGCCCTGCCTTCGCTGATGGAGAAGATGGAAAAGGCCGGTTGCAGCAAGTCGGTGGTGGGCCTGGTGGTCCCCACGGGCTACTCCTTCAACCTGGACGGCACCAACATCTACATGACGCTGGCCGCATTGTTCATCGCCCAGGCCACCAATACCGAACTGACGCTGGGCCACCAGATCATGTTGCTGCTGGTGGCGATGCTGTCGTCCAAGGGCGCTGCGGGCGTGACGGGCGCGGGCTTCATCACCCTCGCTGCCACCCTGGCCGTGGTGCCCGAAGTGCCGGTGGCCGGCATGGCGCTGATTCTGGGCGTGGACCGCTTCATGAGCGAATGCCGTTCGCTGACCAATTTCATCGGCAATGCGGTCGCCACGGTGGTGGTTTCGCGCTGGGAAAACGCGCTGGACCCTGTGCGCCTGGAAGCTGCGCTCAACGGCCGCCTGTCGCCCGTGCCCGCAGTGACAGAACCCGCGCCCGCCAAAGAGCACGCAGTGGCAGCCGCTGGCGCCGCGGTCTGATCCGTTGGTGGCAGATGCCGCTCAAGGCGGTTCAGGCCTTCGGTGCCGTGCCGCCGCGTAGCGCTGCGGCACCGTGGAATTCTTCAAGACCTTGCGGGGAAAATGCTATACAAATCATAGCTACTAGCGCTTGTTGGAAGAGCGCTGGAGGCTGATTTTGCTTGAAAAATCTGGCCATCGGCAGCGTGGGGGCTCCACGGCGTGGGGGCGCACTTTGTCCCGATAATTCCCCCCATGGACAAGCTCAAGGCCTTCGAGTCTTTCGTGTCGGTGGCCACGCGCGGCAGCCTGACGGCAGCGGCGCGCGCCGAGGGCGTGGCGCCCGCCATCATGGGGCGGCGGCTCGATGCACTGGAGGAGCACCTGGGCGTCAAGCTCCTGGTGCGCACCACGCGGCGCATCAGCCTCACGCACGAAGGCGCCGCCTTCCTCGAAGACTGCCAGCGCCTGCTGGCCGATGTGGCCAACGCCGAGGCCAGCGTGTCGGCCGGGGGCGTGCGGGCCAACGGCCATTTGCGCGTCACGGCCCCGGCAGGCTTTGGGCGCCGCCACGTGGCTCCGCTGGTGCCCCGGTTCCTGGCCGAGCAGCCCGCGGTGACGCTCTCGCTCAATCTCAGCGACCGTGTGGTGGACCTGGCAGCCGAGGGCTTTGACTGCGCCGTGCGCGTGGGCGACCTGCCCGACTCCTCGTTGGTGAGCGTGCGCGTGGCCGACAACCGGCGCCTGTGCGTGGCCACGTCCGAATACCTGCAGCGCAACGGCACGCCGCGCCACCCCAGCGAACTGGTGCAGCACGATTGCCTGACGCTCTCCAGCGAAGCCTCGCAGACGCGGGGCTGGGCGTTTCGCATGCCCACGTCGGCGGGCGGCTCCGAGGTCGTGCACCTCAAGCCCGCAGGCCCCATGGATTGTTCGGATGGCCAGGTGCTGTACGACTGGTGCCTGGCGGGCCATGGCATCGCCTGGCGCAGCACCTGGGAGGTGGAGGGCGACATCGCCGCCGGTCGGCTGGTGGCGGTGCTGGAGGATTTCGCCGCGCCGCCCAATGGCATTTACGTGCTGTTCCCGCAGCGCAAGCATCTGCCGCTGCGGGTGCGCCTGTGGATTGATTTTCTGCGCCACCATTTCGCCCAACCGGCGTTCTGGTCGCGGTCTGCCGCCGCCGCAGACCCGTCAGCGCCACCTCATTGAAACCCCAAGGATCCCGAACCGTGATACTCGAAAGTCTGCTGGCCTACGCCCACATCATGGCCTTTTTGATGCTGGCCACCTTCATGACCAGCGAAACCGCGCTGTGCCGTGCCGAGTGGGTGAACCCGGCCGTGGTCCGGCGCCTGGTCTGGGTCAATGTGCTGAGCCTGGTGTCGGGCGCCCTGGTGCTGCTCACCGGGCTGGCACGCACCTACTGGGGCGTCAAGGGCGTGGCCTGGTATTGGGCGCAGCCTTTGCTGCACACCAAGATCACCCTGCTGGTAGCCATGCTCGCGCTGCTGGTCCTGGCCGCGCGGCAATACCGTGCGTGGCGCCGTGAACTCGACGCCCAAGGCAGCTTGCCATCGCCCGAGGCCCTGCGGCGCACGCGCAAGCTGGTGATGTGGTCCGCGCACCTGATGGTGGTGGTGGCCCTGCTCGCTGTCTTTTTGGCGCGGGGCGTTGGCACGCGCTGATGGGCCGATCCACAAGAAAGCCCCGTGGTAGAGCCAGCGGGGCTTTGTTACGCATGGAGCAGAGTCTTACTTCTTCAGGCACTCGCTCATGAAGGCCTTGCGCTCGTCGCCCTTGAGGTCCTTGGCCTTGGCGTCGGCGTTGCAGGTCTTCATCTTGTCCTGCTGTGTAGCGGGTTTGTTGCTGAGGCATTCCTTCATGAAGGCCTTGCGCTCGTCGCCCTTGAGGTCTTTGGTTTTGGCGTCTGCATTGCAGGTGGCCATCTTGGTCTGTTGCTTGGTGGGGGCCTTCTCTTCGGCGGCGTGGGCGCTGCCCAGGGCCAGGGAAAGGGCCAGTGCACTGAACGTAACAAGCTGCTTCATGGGTTCTCCAGGGTGGTGAAAAGGGCTGGCGAAATTCCAACACACAAGCGCCCTGCGCACAACGCATGGCGAGGCGGGCGTGGGCTGGGCGCCACGGCCCCGTAAAATCCCGCGATGCTTTCCGTCAAGACCGAATTGCTCGCCGCCCTGGCGGCCGAGCTGGAACAACTTTCCCCCGGCGCAGGCGCCAAGGCGGCGTTCGAGTCGCCCAAGGTCGCCGCGCATGGCGACTTTGCCTGCACTGCGGCCATGCAACTGGCCAAGCCGCTCAAGCTCAACCCCCGTGCCCTGGGCGAGCAGCTCAAGGCCGCGCTGGAGGCCACACCCGCCTACCAGCGCTGGGTGGACGCCATCGAGATCGCCGGCCCTGGGTTCCTGAACATCCGCCTCAAGCCTGCTGCCAAGCAGGAGGTGGTGCGTGAGGTGCTGGCCGCAGGCGATGGTTACGGCTGCCAGCCTGCGCGCGGTGAGCGCGTGCTGGTGGAATTCGTCTCCGCCAACCCCACGGGCCCGCTGCACGTCGGCCATGGCCGCCAGGCCGCCATTGGCGACGCCATCAGCAACCTGTTCGCCACGCAGGGCTGGAGCGTGCACCGCGAGTTCTATTACAACGACGCAGGCGTGCAGATCGACACCCTCACCAAGAGCACGCAACTGCGCGCCAAGGGCTTCAAGCCCGGCGACGACTGCTGGCCCACCGACAGCGACAACCCGCTGGCCAAGAACTTCTACAACGGCGACTACATCGCCGACATCGCCGAGGCCTTCAAGGCCAAGGCCACCGTGAAGGCCGACGACCGCGAATTCACGGCCAACGGCGATGTGGAGGACTACGACAACATCCGTCAGTTTGCCGTGGCCTACCTGCGCAACGAGCAGGACAAGGACCTGCAGGCCTTCAATCTGCACTTCGACGAGTACTACCTCGAATCCAGCCTCTACACCAGCGGCCGTGTAGAGGCCACGGTCAACAAGCTCATCGCGGGCGGCCATACCTACGAGCAGGACGGCGCGCTGTGGCTCAAGAGCACGGACTACGGTGACGACAAGGACCGCGTCATGCGCAAGGGCGACGGCACCTACACCTACTTCGTGCCCGACGTGGCCTACCACATCACCAAGTGGGAACGCGGCTATTCCAAGGTCGTCAACATCCAGGGCACGGACCACCACGGCACCATCGCGCGCGTGCGCGCCGGCCTGCAGGCAGCCAACGTGGGCATTCCGCAGGGCTACCCGGACTACGTACTGCACACCATGGTGCGGGTGGTCAAGGGCGGCGAAGAGGTCAAGATCAGCAAGCGTGCGGGCAGCTACGTCACGCTGCGTGATTTGATCGAATGGACCAGCAAGGATGCGGTGCGCTTCTTTCTGCTCTCGCGCAAGCCCGACACCGAATACACCTTCGACGTCGATCTGGCGGTGCAGCAGAACAACGACAACCCGGTGTACTACGTGCAGTACGCGCATGCGCGCATCTGCTCGGTGCTCACGGCCTGGGGAGGCGACGTGGCCGGTCTGCAGGACGCGGACCTGTCGGCGCTCGACGGCCCGCAGGCCCAGGCGCTGATGCTGCAACTGGCCAAGTACCCGGCCATGCTCACGGCCGCCACCGAGGGCGAGGCGCCGCACGACGTGACTTTCTACCTGCGTGACCTGGCGGCCAGCTACCACAGCTACTACGACGCCGAGCGCATCCTGGTGGACGACGAAACCGTCAAGCGCGCGCGCCTGGCGCTCATCGCAGCCACCGCGCAGGTATTGCACAATGGACTGGCGGTGCTGGGCGTATCGGCCCCCCGCAGAATGTGAGTGGTAACTGACTTATGAAATCCCAACACCGGGGCGGAACCATTGTCGGCTTCATCGTCGGCCTGATCGTGGGCCTGGGCGCTGCCCTGGCGGTGGCCGTGTACGTGACCAAGGTGCCCGTGCCCTTCATGAACAAGGGCGCGGTGCGCAACGGCGACAACGACGAGGCCGAGGCGCGCAAGAACCGCGACTGGAACGTCAACGCCCCCCTGGCCGGCAAGACGCCTGCCAAGGTGACCGCGCCGCCCGCTTCGGCTGCGGCCTCCGGTGCCGTGGGGGCGGCGCCCGATGCGCGGCAGGCTGCCGCTTCTGCCGCCAAGCCCGCCGCCAGCAAGGCCGAGGGCAAGCCCGGTGCCGATCCGCTGGGGGATCTGGCCAGCGCCCGCGCGGCTGCCGCCGGGCAGGTGGACCCCTTTGATTACTACGTGCAGGCAGGTGCTTTCCGCAACCAGCAGGACGCCGATGCACAGCGCGCCAAGCTGGCCATGCTGGGCTGGGAGGCGCGTGTGAGTGAACGCGAGCAGAATGGCCGCAATGTGTACCGCGTGCGCATCGGGCCGTTTGCCAAGCGCGACGATGCCGATCAGCTCAAGGAAAAACTGGCGGGCGCGGGGGTCGAGTCGGCCCTGGTGCGGGTGCAGCGCTGAACTTTTGCCTGCCCCCTTGCTCCCACCCCCACCTGTCATTGGAGAACCATGGATATGAAACGACGCAGCTTCACCCTTTCTGCCGCATCGGCACTGGCCGCTTCCAGCCTGGCCTTGCCCGTGTGGGCCCAGGCCCAGCCGAAGGAAGGCAAGGACTACACCCGCCTGGGCAAGCCCGTGGCCACCGACGCGCCCGCAGGCAAGGTCGAGGTGATCGAGTTCTTCTGGTACAACTGCGGCCACTGCAACACCTTTGAGCCGGTGTTCGAGTCCTGGGCCAAGGGTGCCGAGGCCAAGGGCGTGGTCGCGCGCCGTGTGCCCGTGGCATTCAATGCCAGCTTTGTACCGCAGCAAAAGCTCTTCTATGCGCTGCAGGGCATGGGCAAGGTGGCAGAGATCCATCCGCGCGTGTTCCGTGCCATTCACGTCGAGAAAATCAATCTCTCCAAGGAAGATGCCATCATGGCCTGGATGGCCAAGCAGCCCGGCATCGACATGGCCAAGTTCAAGGAAATGTACGCTTCCTTCAACGTCGCCAGCCAGGCACAGCGGGCCGCGCAATTGCAGGAGGCCTACGGGGTCGAAGGCACGCCGTCCATGGGCGTGGCGGGTCGGTTCTATACCGACGGCACCATGGCAGGCAGCCTGAATGCGGTGCTGCAGGTGGTGGACCACCTGGTCGCCGTGTCCCGCAAGGGCTGACGCGCTACCCCCCCCGGTTTCCAGCGCCGGATTCCGTGGGTTCTGCGTCCCGGCCCCACGGGCCGGGGCTACAATGCTTGCAAGATTCGTGCCCTGCACAATATTTGCATGCCCCTGCGCGGCATGTCTGACAGGAAAGCCGCATGGACATTCGTTTTTTGACCCGCCCCGGCCGTACGACCACGGTACGGGCCCGGCGTGCATGGGCCGCAGCCCTGCTGATGGCTGCCGCCCTGGGCGGCTCCGTGCCTGCCCTGGCCGAAAAGGCCGATCGCAACAAGCCCATGAACATCGAGGCCGATGCGCTGCGCCACGACGACCTCAAGCAAACCAGCGTGTTCACCGGCCGGGTGGTCATGACCAAGGGTAGCATCGTGCTGCGTGGTGCGCGCCTGGAAGTGCGCCAGGACGCCCAGGGCTTCCAGTTCGGTACCGTCAGCGCCGAGCCCGGGCAGCGCGCCTTTTTCCGCCAGCGGCGTGACGTGGCGCCGGGCGCTCCCGAGGAGTACATCGAGGGCGAGGGCGAAGTCATCGAATACGACGGCCGCAACGACGCAGTGCGTTTCGTGCGCCGCGCCGAACTGCGTCGCCTGCGCGGCACGGCGGTCAGCGATGAGATCACGGGCGCCGTCATCGTCTATAACAACCTGACCGACGTGTTCACCGTCGATGGCCAGAAGGCCGCGCCCAACGCGGCAGGCGACGGCCCGGCACCGGGCGGGCGTGTGCGTGCCGTGCTCTCGCCCAAGGAGCCACCTGCCGGGGCCGCGTCGGCCCCGGTGCAGGAACCTGCCAGCGCCAGCCCGGCCCTGCGGCCCAGCAGCACGCTGGGCGGCACGCGGTGAACGGGGGCGGCATGGAGCACAACGAACCCGCAGCGGCGAACAGCCGGCTGGAAGTGCTGCACCTGGCCAAGGCCTATGGCAGCCGCAAGGTGGTCAAGGATGTCTCGCTCACCGTGCAAAAGGGCGAGGTCGTCGGTCTGCTCGGCCCCAACGGTGCGGGCAAGACCACCTCGTTCTACATGATCGTCGGCCTGGTGCGCAGCGACGCCGGCGACATCCGCATCGACGGCCAGTCGGTTGCACACATGCCCATCCACCGGCGCTCGCGCCTGGGGCTGTCGTACCTGCCGCAGGAGGCGTCGATCTTTCGCAAGCTCAGCGTGCAAGAGAACGTGCGCGCCGTTCTGGAGCTCCAGCGCGACGCCCAGGGCCAACCACTCAGCAATGCGGTGATCGAGGAACGCCTCACGGCGCTGCTGCAGGAGCTGCGCGTGGACCACCTGCGCGAATCGCCCGCCATGGCCCTGTCGGGCGGAGAGCGGCGCCGCGTGGAGATCGCACGCGCCCTGGCCACGCAGCCGCGTTTCATTCTGTTGGACGAGCCCTTTGCCGGCATCGACCCGATCGCGGTGATCGAGATCCAGCGCATCATCGGCTTTCTCAAGGAGCGCGGCATCGGTGTGCTCATCACCGACCACAACGTGCGCGAGACGCTGGGCATTTGTGACCACGCCTTCATCATCAGCGACGGGCATGTGCTGGCCCAGGGCACACCGTCCGAGATCGTGGACAACGCCGAGGTGCGCCGCGTGTACCTTGGCGAACACTTCAGGATGTGATGAAGCCAGGGCTCTCGCTCCGCGTATCGCAGCACCTGGCGCTGACGCCGCAATTGCAGCAGTCCATCCGGCTGCTGCAACTGTCCACCCAGGAGCTGTCGCAAGAGATCGAGCAGATGCTCGACGAGAACCCATTCCTGGAACGTTCCAGCGACGAGGCCGAGCGCGAGGCCTTTGGCCTGAGTCAGGCCGACATGCCTGCGCAACGGGACGATGCCACCGCCGATGCTGCTATTATTTCAGGAGCTGCTGGCGCAGATACAGCAAGCGCAGAGGGCCAAAATGATGCCGAAACTTCCGTCCTGGGTGAAGAACCCGGCTGGGAGGGCGACGGCACCACCGAGATCGCTCCCGACGACAGCGAATGGGGCGGTGACGCCCCAGCGCGCCAGCAAGGCGCTGCTGCCGATGAGGACACCGACGCCACGGAATGGGTGCACACCCAGGAATCCCTCACCGAGCATCTGCACCGCCAGGCCCTGGCGCTGCGCCTGTCCGACGTGGACAGGGCGGCGCTGCGCTTTCTCATCGAATCGCTGACCGAAGACGGCTACCTTGAAGACCCGATCGAGACCCTGGCCCAGGGGCTGGCGGGCACGGACGACCCGGAGCAACTGGATGAACTGGTGCACCACTTCACGGTGGCGCTGCGTCTGTTGCAAAGCCTGGAGCCCACCGGCGTGGGCGCGCGCAACCTGGCCGAATGCCTGGGCCTGCAACTGCGCGCGCTGTTGCAGGAGGGCGCGGCCGACGCCGAGACCGTGCAGGCGGCCCTGTGCATCTGCGGCCAGTCGCTGGACCTGCTGGCGCGGCGCGACGTGCGCCGCCTGGTGCAGCTGTGCGGCTGCAGCGAGGAACGCACCCGTGCCGCGATGGCGCTGATCACCCGGCTGGAGCCGCGCCCAGGCCGGCGCTTTGCCGATGTGGAGCGCAACGCCGTGGTGCCCGACGTGCTTGTCACGCGCAGCGGTCGCAGTGGGCAGAACTTTGTGGTGCAGCTCAACCCCGAGGTCATGCCCAAGCTGCGCGTGCACGACGTGTACGCGGGCGCCTTGCGCGGCCACCGCGGGGGCGAAGGCCACCAGGCGCTGCAACAGCGCTTGCAGGAGGCGCGCTGGTTCATCAAGAACATCCAGCAGCGCTTTGACACCATCCTGCGCGTTTCGCGCGCCATCGTCGAGCGGCAGAAGAACTTCTTCGTGCATGGCGAGCTGGCCATGCGCCCGCTGGTACTGCGCGACATTGCCGATGAGCTGGGCCTGCACGAATCGACCATCTCGCGCGTGACCACGGCCAAGTACATGGCCACGCCGCAGGGCACGTTCGAACTGAAATATTTCTTCGGCTCGGGCCTGGGCACCGACACGGGCGGCAACGCCTCCAGCACGGCGGTGCGCGCACTCATCAAGCAGTTCATCGCCGCCGAAAGCCCCGCCAAGCCCCTGTCCGACAGCCAACTGGCCGACATGCTCAAGGAGCAGGGCATCGAGTGCGCGCGCCGCACCGTCGCCAAATACCGCGAGGCGCTGCGCATTCCGGTCGCCACGCTGCGCAAGGCGTTGTAATCTTCGGCTCTGTGCCCCGCCGGCCGGCGCGGGCGCTGAAACAACGCCGGGGTGTTTCCCGCCCCCCGATGGCCTCGGCCAGGAGATGGACATGCGACGCGACTGCCTTGGTGCCATGGTTTTGCCGATGTGGGGGCTCTGCATGGTCGCGGGGTCCGCCCACGCCCATGGGGGCCCGGGGCCTGCCCAGGCCGCCACGTGGTTCAGCGGCCTGGTCCATCCGGTGCTGGGCGCCGACCATTTGCTGGCGATGCTGGCCGTGGGGCTGTGGTCCGCCGCGGCTCCCGCGCGGCGCCGCTGGCAGGCGCCCGCCCTCTTCGTCTCCACCATGCTGCTGGGCGCGCTGGCGGCGGGCTGGGGGGCCAGGGGGCCCGCTGGCGGGCTGGAGGCCGCCATCGCCGCGAGCGTCGCCGCGCTGGGCGTGCTGCTGCTGGGCCGCGCGGTGCTTCCCCGCGCCTGGTGCATGGGCCTGGTCGCTGCCGCCGCGCTGCTGCATGGCATGGCCCATGGGCTGGAGTGGGACCCTGCCACCCCCTGGCTGGCTTACGGCGCGGGCTTCACCCTGACGACGGCGCTGCTGCACCTCGGCGGCCTGGGGCTGGGCCTGGCGCTGCAGCGCATGCATGCAGCATGGCTGCGCGTGGCCGGAATGGGAATCGGCGGCGCCGGCCTGGCCATGCTGCTGGCGCGCGCTTGAGCCATGTACGTCCCTGCACATGCCCCGGGTACGGCGCACAGGCGGCCGGGCCTGGGCGGTGCGCAATGCGGGGAGCAGGTCCGTGCATGAGCTGAGCCTGGCCGGTGGCATCCTGCAGGTGGTGGAAGACGCGGCGGCGCGCGAGGCCTTTGCGCGCGTGCTGCAATTGCGCCTGGAAGTGGGCCGGCTCGCTGGGGTGGAAGTGCCGGCGTTGCGCTTTGCGCTGGACGCCATCGCCCCGGGAACCCTGCTCGAAGGGGCGCAAGTCCTCATCGACGAGCCGCCCGGCCGTGCCTGGTGCCCGGGCTGCGGTGCCGCGGTGGAGATCGTGCAGCGCGGCGATGCCTGCCCCGCCTGCGGCGGCTACGGGCTCGCCCCCCAGGGTGGGGACGCATTGCGCGTGCTGGAGATGCAGGTGGCATAGAAAGGAAGCCGAACATGTGTGTCGTGTGTGGATGCAACAACCCAGAGGTACCCGCGGCCGCCGGTGCGCAGGTGGATGCCCGCACGGGCGATCTGCACTTTGGCGCCGGCGCGGCGCGGGTGTCGGTGCCGGGGCTGAGCGAATCGCGCACGCTGCGCATCGAACAGGACGTGCTGGGCGCCAACAACCAAGTGGCGCAGCACAACCGCGCGCATTTCCATGCCCACGGCGTGCGTGCGCTCAACCTGGTCTCCAGCCCCGGCTCGGGCAAGACCACACTGCTGTGCGCCACCATCCGTACCTTGCAGCAGCAACACCCCGAGCTGCCGCTGGCCGTGATCGAGGGCGACCAGCAGACCTCGCACGACGCCGACCGCATCCGCGCCAGCGGCGCGCCGGCCATCCAGGTCAACACCGGCAAGGGTTGCCACCTGGACGCCCCCATGGTGGCCCAGGCCTTCGCCCGCCTGGCGCTGCACGACCATGCGCATGAACACGGGCACCACGACCACGGGCACGGGCGCCACCACCATCCGCAGTCGCTGCTGTTCATCGAAAACGTGGGCAACCTGGTGTGCCCCGCGCTGTGGGATTTGGGCGAAGACGCCAAGGTGGTCATCCTCTCGGTCACCGAGGGCGAGGACAAGCCGCTCAAGTACCCCGACATGTTCGCCGCGGCACAGCTCATGGTGCTGACCAAGACCGACCTGCTGCCGCACCTGAGCTTCGACGTGCAGCGCTGCATGGACTATGCGCGCCGCGTCAACCCCGGCATCCGCATCCTCCAGCTCTCGGCCACCACGGGCGAGGGCATGGACGCCTGGCTGGATTGGCTGCTGCACCCCGATGCCATCGAACCCACCAGCGTGCAGACACGCATCGCGCAGCTCGAAGCCGAGCTGGCGCGGCTCAGATCCGGGCAGGGTTGAGGGGGCGCCATGGCACGCATCCTGGCCTGCGGAGCCTTCCTGAAAAACAGCGCTTGCCTGTTCGATACCCAGGCGCCCCAGACGCCGCTGTGGTCCGCCGTGCATGGCGACCTGTCCGACCCGGCCGCGTGCGCGGCGCTGGAGCAGTCGGTGGAGGATCTGCTGGCGCGCCCCGGCGCGCCGCTGGACGCCGTGGCGCACGACCTGCACCCGGACTTCTTCAGCACCCGCCTGGCGCTGCGTGTGGCCGGGGAGCGCGGCCTGCCCGCCGTGGCGGTGCAGCACCACCATGCCCATGCGGCGGCGGTGCTGGCCGAGCACGGCGTGCAGGAGCCCGTGATCGCCCTCACGCTCGACGGTGTGGGCCTGGGGCTGGATGGCACGGCCTGGGGCGGTGAACTGCTGTGGGTGCATGGCGCGCGCTGTGAGCGGGTAGGGCATCTGGCGCCACTTGCGCTGCCCGGAGGCGATATCGCGGCGCGCGAACCCTGGCGCATGGCGGCAGCCCTGCTGCACGCCAGCGGCCAGGCCGAGCAGATCGTGCCGCGCTTCGCACCCGTCGTGGGCGAAACGGCGGCACGCACCGTGCAGGCCATGCTGGCACGCGGGTTGAACTGCCCGCAAACCACGGCGGCCGGGCGCTGGTTTGACGCCGTGGCGGGCCTGCTGGGCCTGTCGGTACGCCAGGACATGGAGGCCCAGGCCGCCATCGCGCTGGAGCAGGCGGCCACGCGCCATCTGCAGGCCCACGGCGGCGCGCTGGCGCAGCGCACCGAACCGGCGCTGGCGCCGGTGTATGCCACGGGCTGCATCGATCTGCGCCCGCTGTGCCTGCCTTGGGCGCAGTGGTCTTCACCCAGCCGGGCGCAGGTCGAGACTGCCGCCGCGCAGTTCCACCTCGCGCTGGCCGATGCCCTGGTGGCGCGGGCCACGCGGGTGGCCAGCGAGCGGGGGGTGCGCTGCGTGGTGCTGGGCGGTGGCTGCTTCTTCAACCGCATTTTGGCCGAGCGTTGCGTGGCGGGTTTGCAGGCGCAGGGCCTGCGGGTGCATACGGCGCAGGCCTTGTCCTGCGGCGATGCCGGGCTCGCGCTGGGCCAGGCCTGGGTGGCCGCGCAGCAACTGGCGCAGGCGTCCTGTCACAACTGTTCAGAGGAGACGACCGCATGTGCCTAGCCATACCCGCCCGCGTGGTGGAACTGTTGCCCGGTCAGCAGGCCGTGGTGGACCTGTCCGGTGTGCGCAAGCAGGTGTCCATCGCCCTGGTGGACGATGCGCAACTGGGCGACTACGTGATCGTGCATGTGGGCTATGCCATCGGCAAGATCGACCCCGAGGAAGCCGAGCGCACGCTGGCGTTGTTCGCCGAACTCGCCAGTGCGCAGGGGGGCGCATGAAGTACATCGACGAGTACCGCGACGGCGAACAGGCGCGCCACATCGCGGCGAATATTGCCGCCGAGGTGCGGCCTGGGCACAGCTACCGCTTCATGGAGTTTTGCGGCGGCCACACGCACGCCATCGCGCGCTATGGCATTGCGGGCCTGCTGCCCGAGAGCGTGCGCATGATCCACGGACCTGGCTGCCCGGTGTGCGTGCTGCCCATCGGCCGCATCGACCTGGC
Organism: Simplicispira sedimenti; assembly: GCF_022760965.1. Lineage (NCBI taxonomy): Bacteria > Pseudomonadati > Pseudomonadota > Betaproteobacteria > Burkholderiales > Comamonadaceae > Simplicispira > Simplicispira sedimenti. The sequence continues at coordinate 210,586 of NZ_JAKVIJ010000006.1, read as the reverse complement.
GATCCGCCTGGCGCTGGAGCGCGGTGTGATGCTGTGCACCTACGGCGACACCATGCGCGTGCCCGCGTCGGAAGGGCTTTCACTCATCAAGGCCAAGGCGCGGGGGGCCCATGTGCGTATGGTCTATTCGGCGGCCGACGCCCTGGCCCTGGCCGACAAGCACCCCGAGCGCGAAGTCGTATTCCTGGCCATTGGCTTTGAAACCACCACGCCGCCCACCGCCCTGGTGCTGCGCGAGGCGCGGGAGCGGGCGGTGTCCAACTTCAGTGTGCTGTGCTGCCATGTGCTCACGCCAGCCGCCATCACGCACATCCTCGAATCGGCGGAGGTGCGCCAGCTGGGCACCGTTCCCATCGACGGCTTCATTGGCCCGGCGCATGTGAGCATCGTGATCGGTTCGCAGCCCTACGAGCACTTTGCCGAGGAGTACCGCAAGCCCGTGGTGATCTCGGGCTTCGAGCCGCTCGATGTGATGCAGGGCATCCTCATGCTGGTGCGCCAAGTCAACGCGGGCCGCGCCGTGGTCGAGAACGAGTTTTCCCGCGCCGTCACGCCCGAGGGCAACCTGGCCGCGCAGAACCTGGTGTCGCAGGTGTTCGAGCTGCGCGAGAGCTTCGAGTGGCGCGGCCTGGGCGAGGTGCCCTACAGCGCGCTCCAGATCCGCCCAGCCTTTGCCGCGTGGGACGCCGAGCGCAAGTTCGCCTTGCAGTACAGCAGCGTGCCCGACCACAAGCAGTGCGAGTGCGGCGCCATCCTGCGTGGCGTCAAGCGCCCCACTGACTGCAAGTTGTTCGGCACCGTGTGCACGCCCGAGAGCCCCATGGGTTCGTGCATGGTGTCCAACGAAGGGGCCTGCGCCGCGCACTACGCCTACGGGCGGTTCAAAGACATTCCGGTGGTGTCCGCATGAGCATCCGCAAAGACTACGTCCGTCCCATCGACTTCAAGCAGGGCCGCGTGGACATGACGCACGGCGCCGGGGGGCGCGCCAGCGCGCAGCTGATCGACGAGCTGTTCGCCCGCGCCTTCGACAACGACTACCTGCGCCAGGGCCACGACGGCGCCCTGCTGCCGCTGCCCGGCAGCGGGCGCCTGGTGGTGGCGACCGACGGGCATGTGATCTCGCCGCTGTTCTTTCCCGGTGGCGACATCGGCGCGCTGGCGGTGCACGGCACGGTCAACGACGTGGCCATGTCAGGCGCCATGCCGCTGTACCTGACGGCCAGCTTCATCATCGAGGAGGGCTTCGCACTGGCCGAGCTGCGCCGCATCGTCGAATCCATGGCGGCGGCCGCGTGCGCGGCGGGTGTGCCCATCGTCACCGGCGACACCAAGGTGGTGGAGCAGGGCAAGGGCGATGGTGTGTTCATCAGCACCACCGGCATTGGCGTGGCACCGCCGGGTCTGACCATCGATGGGCGGCAGGCGCGCGTGGGCGATGCGGTGCTGGTCTCGGGCACGCTGGGCGAGCATGGCGTGGCGGTGATGTCGCTGCGCGAGTCGCTGGAGTTCGAGACCGCCATCGTCTCCGACAGCGCGGCCCTGCATACCCTGGTGCAGGCCATGCTGCAGGCGCTGCCCGACCCCGCGCTGCTGCATGTGCTGCGCGACCCCACGCGTGGCGGCCTGGCCAGCACGCTCAACGAAATCACGCGCCAGTCGCAAGTGGGCATGCTGCTGCGCGAAGCGGACATCCCCGTGCTGCCCCAGGTGGCCGCCGCCTGCGAACTGCTGGGGTTGGACCCGCTGTACGTTGCCAACGAGGGCAAGCTGGTGGCCATTTGCGCGCCCGAGGCCGCCGAGCCCCTGCTGGCCGCCATGCGCGCGCACCCGCTGGGCCAGGGGGCGCAGCGCATCGGCACTGTCATCGAGGATGCCAACGGCTTTGTGCAGATGGACACGCGCTTTGGCGGCCGCCGCGTGGTGGACTGGCTCAGCGGCGAACAGTTGCCGCGCATCTGCTGAAGTGAAGCACCCCCCTGAGTCGCCTTCGGCGCCTTCCCCCCGCTCTCGCAGCGCTGCGCGCTGCGGGCAGGGGGACGCCGCCGGTGCGGCGGGGCGGCCCTTGCACGGCGGCACTGGCCTGGGGCGCGCCGGTTTCATGCGTGGCGGGCGCCGCGTTCGCGGAATGGATAACTGAGATGGCTATGCGTGTTCTTTTGCTCACCCACAGTTTCAACAGCCTGAGCCAGCGGCTCTTCGGCCTGCTGCGCGCGCAGGGGCACGAGGTGTCGGTGGAACTGGACATCGCCGACTCCGTGACCGAGGAGGCCGTGGCGCTGTTCCGGCCTGACCTGGTGCTCGCGCCCTTCCTCAAGCGGCGCATACCGGCATCGGTCTGGTCGCGCACCGTGTGCCTGGTGGTGCACCCCGGCGTGCCGGGTGACCAGGGCCCCAGCGCGCTGGACTGGATGCTCATGCGTGGCGAAGCGCACTGGGGCGTGACCGTGCTGCAGGCCGTGCACGACTACGACGCGGGCGAGGTCTGGGCCTGGGAGTCCTTCGACGTGCGCCCCGGGGCCAGCAAGTCCAGCGTGTACCGGCGCGAAGTCACCCAGGCCTCCGTGGTGGCGGTGCAGCGGGCGTTGCAGCGCTTTGTGCCCGGCCAGTGGCAGCCTGCGCCCGAGGGCGCCGTGGCGCCGCACGGGCCGGGGCGGTGGCTGCCGCTGATGCCCCAAGCCGAGCGCCGCATCGACTGGCAGCACGACGACACCGCCACGGTGCTGCGCAAGATCGCGGCGGCCGATGGCTTTCCGGGTGTGCTTGATGCCTTCTGGGGCCAGCCCTGCCGCCTGTTCGACGCCCACGCCGCCAGCAGCGCCGTGGTGGCGCGCTGCGCGGCGGCGGCGCCGGGTGCGCTGGTGGCGCGCCGTGGCCCCGCGCTGCTGCGCCGCACGGTCGATGGTGCGGTGTGGATCGGCCATGTGCGCCCCGACGACGGCCAGGCCGCACGCGCCGATGGGGCCAGTGCGCTCAAGCTCGCCGCCACGCGCGTGTTCGCCGCGCAGGCTGCCGCGCTGCCCGCCTGGGAGGTGCCGCTGGAGCGCGACGCCGATGAATGGGACGAGCTGCGCTACCACGAGTTCGGGCCCGAGGGCGCGCGCGTGGGCTGGCTGGACTTCGGCTTCCACAATGGCGCCATGTCCGAGCGCCAGTGCCTGCGCCTGCGCGAGGCGCTGCGCTGGGTGCGGTCGCGTGCCACGCAGGTGCTGGTGCTGGCCGGTGGGCAGGAGTTCTTTTCCAACGGCATCCACCTGCACGACATCGAGGCGGCGCAGCGCATCGACGGCGACAGCGCAGCCGATGCCTCGTGGCGCGCCATCAACGCCATCGACGATGTGGCGCTGGAGATCCTCACGTTCACCGACCGCGTCACCGTCGCCGCGCTGCAGGGCAATGCGGGCGCGGGCGGCTGCTTTCTGGCGCTGGCGGCCGACGAGGTCTGGGCGCACGAGGGCGTGGTGCTCAATCCGCACTACAAGAACATGGGCAACCTCTACGGCAGCGAGTACTGGACTTATTCGCTGCCCCGGCGCATTGGCGAGGCCGCCAGCCGCGCCGTCATGCAGCAGCGCCTGCCACTGGTGGCGCCACTCGCGGTGCAGCGCGGCCTGCTCGACGCCTGCTTTGCCGTTGGTGGCCATGCCTTTGTGGAGCAGGCGCGCGAGCGCGCGCTGGCCTTGGCCGCCGCGTATGATTTGCCGCTGCGCCTGCAGGACAAGGCCCGGCGCCGTGCCGAGGACGAGGCACGCAAGCCCCTGGCACGCTACCGCGAAGAGGAGTTGCAACGCATGCAGCGCAATTTCTACGGTTTTGACCCCAGCTACCACGTGGCACGGCACCATTTTGTGTACCGCAAGCCGCACGCCTGGACGCCGCGCCACCTGGCCCCGCACCGCGACATCGCGCCCTTGTCCGCGTCCCCATCCGTGCCCCACGTCGCATGAACGCGCCCGACCCCTCCCTGCTGCACGATACCCTGCCGCTGGTGCTGGTGGTGGACGACGAGGCGCGTTCACTCGACGCCATCCGCCGCAATCTGGAGGAAGAGTTCCGCGTGCTTACGGCGGCCAGCGCAGACGAGGCGCGCGGCCTGCTGGAGCAGCACGAGGTTAGCGTGATCCTGTGCGACCAGCGCATGCCCGGCACCACCGGCGTGCGCTTCCTCAAGGAGGTGCGCGAGCTCTGGCCTGACACCGTGCGCATCATCATCTCGGGCTACACCGACTCGCAGGACATCATTGCGGGCATCAACGACGCGGGCATCTACCAGTACGTGCTCAAGCCCTGGATGCCCGAGCACCTGCTCTCCACCGTGGCCCGCGCCGCCGAGGCACGCCGCCTGCAGATGCAGACCCAGCGCCTGAACCTGGAGCTGCGCACCAGCACGCCCGCGCAGTGGCCAGCGCACCCGTGCCACGCTGGCCACTGCGCGGGCGGCCTTTGGTTTTGACCGCCTGGTGCGTGCGCCGGGCAGTCCGCTCGACGCGGTGTGCGAAATGGCGGCGCGCGTGGCGCGCTACGACCTGGCGGTGCTCATCACCGGCGAATCCGGCACTGGCAAGGAACTGCTGGCGCGTGCCATCCACTACGCCAGCCCGCGTGCCGAACGCGCCTTCGTACTGGAGAACTGCGCCGCCATGTCCGAGACGCTGCTCGAATCCGAGCTCTTCGGCCACAAGCGCGGCGCGTTCACCGGGGCCTTCGAGGACCATGTGGGCCTGTTCCAACGGGCCGATGGCGGCACCATTTTTCTGGACGAGATCGGCGACACCTCCCCCGCGTTCCAGGTCAAGCTGCTGCGCGTGCTGCAGGAAGGCGAGGTGCGCCCCGTGGGCGCCAGCCGCCCCGTGGCGGTGGACGTGCGCGTGATCGCCGCCACGCACCGCGACCTGGAGCAGGACGTGCGCAGCGGGCGCTTCCGCGAAGACCTGTACTACCGCATTGCCAGCATGACGCTCACCGTGCCGCCGCTGCGCGAGCGCAGCGCCGACGTGCTGCCCATCGCCGACATGCTGCTGGGACAGGCCTGCCAGGAGCTGGCGCGGCCTGCGCTGGGGTTCTCGCCCGAGGTGCGCGCCAGCCTGCTGGCTTACCCCTGGCCGGGCAACATCCGTGAGCTCAAGAACGAGGTGTACCGCGCGGTCGCGCTGTCCGAGGGGCCTCAGGTCTCGGCGGCGGCGCTGTCCTGCCGCGTGCTGCACGGCCAGCAGGGTGCCAGCGCTGCTGCGCAACCGGGTCTGCAGATTCCGGGCAGCGGCAGCCTGCAGGAGCGGCTGGACGCGATCGAGGCTGCCATCCTGCGCGAAACCCTGCTGCGCCACCGCTGGAACAAGACGTACGCTGCCAAGGAGCTGGGCCTTTCGCGCATGGGCCTGCGCCAAAAGCTTGCCCGCTTCGGGCTGGAGGGCCAGGCCGATGGCTGAACCTGCTTTCAATGTGTTGTGGCTGCAATCGGGCGGCTGCGGCGGGTGCAGCATGTCGCTGCTGTGTGCCGACACGGGCGACTTTGCCGCACAACTGCGCCAACTGGGCATCCATTTGCTGTGGCACCCCTCGCTGTCGCTGGCCACCGGGGAGGGGGCCTTGCAGGTGTTCCAGGACTGCCTGGAGGGCCGCACCCCCTTGCACGTGCTGTGCATCGAGGGCGCAGTGCTGCGCGGGCCGGGCGGCACCGGGCGCTTTCACCTGTTGGCGGGTACGCAGCAGCCCATGATGGACTGGGTGCGCAGGCTCAGCGCTGTGGCGCACCATGTGGTGGCCGTGGGCAGTTGCGCGGCCTATGGCGGCATCAGCGCGGGCGGCAGCAACCCCACCGATGCCTGCGGCCTGCAGTACGAGGGCGACTAGTGCGGCGGCCTGCTGGGCGCCACCTGGCGCGATCCACAGGGCTTGCCGGTGGTGAACGTGGCGGGTTGCCCCACCCACCCCGGCTGGGTGCTCGAAACCCTGGCCGCGTTGGCCGATGGTGCCCAGCCCTTTGGGGCCGAGCAGCTCGACAGCCTGGGCCGGCCGCGCGCCTACTGCGACCAGCTGGCCCACCATGGCTGCGCGCGCAACGAGTTCTACGAATACAAGGCCAGCGCCGAAAAGCCCTCGGACCTGGGCTGCCTCATGGAGCACATGGGCTGCAAGGGCACGCAGGCGCACGCGGACTGCAACATCCGCTTGTGGAACGGCGAAGGCTCCTGCGCACGCGGCGGCTATGCCTGCATCAGTTGCACCGAGCCCGGTTTCGAGGAGCCGGGCCATCCGTTCCACCAGACACCCAAGGTCGCGGGCATTCCCATCGGTCTGCCCACCGACATGCACAAGGCCTGGTTCGTGGCGCTGGCCTCGCTGTCCAAGTCGGCCACGCCGGGGCGTGTCAAGCGCAACGCCACGGCGGACCATGTGGTAGTTGCGCCCATGGTGCGAAAGACAAGATTGAAATGACGCGGCTATTGGTAGGCCCGTTCAACCGCGTGGAAGGTGACCTGGAGGTGCGCCTGGAGGTGGACGCAGGCCGCGTGCGCGAGGCCTGGGTGAATGCGCCCATGTACCGGGGCTTTGAGCAAATCCTGCAGGGCAAGCATCCGTTTGACGCGCTGGTGGTGGTGCCGCGCATCTGCGGCATTTGCTCGGTTACGCAGTCGGTGGCGGCGGCGCGTGCGCTCGCGGCGGCCTGCGGCGTGCAGGCGCCGCCCAACGGGGTGTGGCTCACCAACCTGATGCTGGCCTGCGAGAACGCGGCCGACCACCTCACGCATTTCTACCTGTTCTTCATGCCCGACTTCACGCGCGAGGTGTATGCGGGCCGCGCCTGGTATGCCCAGGCCGTGCAGCGCTTTGCGCCGCTGGCGGGGGAGCACGCGCGCGAGGCCCTGGCCGTGCGCCAGCGTTGGCTGCAGCTCATGGGCACGCTGGGCGGCAAGTGGCCGCACACCCATTCCATCGCCCCCGGCGGCAGCACGCGCAACCTGTCGGCGCCAGAGCGCCTGCGCCTGGGCGCGCGCGTGGCCGAGCTGCGCAGTTTTCTGGAGCGCGTGCTGTACGGCGCGCCGCTTGAAGAGGTCGCCACCTGGGGCTGCGAAACCGCCCTGACCGAGTGGCTGGAGCGCGACCCGCAGCAAGGCGATCTGCGCCTGTTCCTGCACATCGCCGCCGACCTGGATCTGCAGGCCCTGGGCCGCGGCCCGGACCGCACGCTCAGCTATGGTGCCTTTGCCGACCCCCAGGGCCGACACGCCATGGCGCCCGGTGTGTGGGATGGGCAGCAACTGCACGCCGTGGATTTTGCCCAGATCACCGAAGACGCTCGCCACGCCTGGCTGGCCGAGGGGGCGGGGCCGCTGCACCCCGCGCGGGGCCTGACGGAACCCGACCCCGACAAGCCCGGCGCCTACACCTGGAACAAGGCCCCGCGCCTGGCCGGCCAGGTGCTGGAGACCGGCGCGCTGGCACGCCAGCTGGCGCAGGGCCAGCCGCTGCTGCGCGCGTTGTGGCAGCGTAGCCGGGGCAATGTGTTCACGCGCGTGCTGGCGCGCGCCATGGAGCTGGCGCAGCTCGTACTGCTGGCGCAGGACTGCCTGCGCGCCATTGTCCCCGGCGCTCCCTGCTGCGAGGAGGCGCACCTGCCCGAAGCGGCCGATGCCGTGGGCCTGTGCGAGGCAGCGCGTGGCAGCCTGGGGCATTGGCTCTCGATCCGCGGCGGGCGCATTGCCAGCTACCAGATCGTTGCGCCCACCGGCTGGAATTTCTCGCCGCGCGACCATGCTGGCACGCCCGGCGCACTGGAGGCCGCGCTGGTGGGCGCACCCGTGCTGGCGGGTGAGACTTCGCCAGTGGCGGTACAACACATCGTGCGTTCGTTTGATCCTTGCATGGTGTGCACCGTCCATTGATGCCATGACCGACCGCACGCAGCCCCAGCCACCCAGCCACCCCGAGGGCGTGGGCGACGACACCTGGCTGGACGTCATCCACAAGATGGACGAGGTGTACTCGCAGTTGCTGCGCGACGAGGTGGCGCTGGAGCAGAAGAACGCGCAGCTCGAAGCCTCGCAGCAGTTCATCTACGGCCTGCTGTCGTCCATGTCCGATGTGTTGGTGGCGGCCGATGCGCAGGGGCTGATCGAGCAGACCAACCAGGCCTTGTGCGAACTGGCGGGCCGCAGCGAAGACGCCTTGCTGGGCGCGCCCATGCAGTCGCTGCTGCACCCCAGCCAGGACGGCGCGGCCCTGCAGAACATGATGCACCGCGCCCTCACGCTGCGCCAGGGCCACAGTGTGGAGCTGATGCTGAGCGATGCCGCTGGGCAGCCCGTGCCGGTGGACTTCACCGCCACACCGCGTTACGACAGCCGCAGGCGCTGCATTGGCTATGTGTTCGTGGGCCGCCCCACCGCCGAGATCCAGCGTGCCTACCGCCAGTTGCACGAAGCGCACGAGGCACTCAAGCGCACCCAGCAGCAGCAGCTGCATGCCGAAAAAATGTCCTCGCTGGGCCGCCTGGTGGCGGGTGTGGCGCACGAACTCAACAACCCCATCAGCTTTGTGCTGGGCAACGTGCATGCGCTCAACCGCTATACCCAGCGCCTGCGCCAGTACCTGGAGGCCGTGCACGCCGCGCTGGGTGACCAGGAGCTGCCGGAGTTGCGCAAGCTGGCGCGGCAGTTGCGCATCGAGCACATCCTGAACGACCTGCCTTCGCTGATGGACGGCACCATCGAAGGTGCGCAGCGCACGGCCAGCATCGTCGATGGGCTCAAGGGCTTTTCGGCGCTCGACGGTGAGGAGCGCGAGACCGTGGCCATGGATGCGGTCGTCGAGCGCGCCATCCATTGGGTCAAGAAGGGCATGAAGCTGGACTTCGACGTGCAGTTCCAGCGCTGCCCCGGCTGTACCGTGCTGGGCAATGCGGGCCAGTTGCTGCAGGTGTTGATGAACCTGATCCAGAACGCCTACGACGCCGCCAGCAGCCAGGGCGGTGTGCTGCCGGTGCTGCGCATCACCGCGCGCCAGGAGCCGGGCTGGGTGGCCATCACGCTGCACGACAACGGGCCGGGCATTGCGCCCGAGGTGCTGTCGCACGTGTTCGAGCCCTTTTTCACCACCAAGCCCGTGGGCAAGGGCACAGGGCTGGGCCTGTCCATCAGCTACGGCATAGTGGAGCGCCACGGCGGCCAGCTCCTGGCCCGCAACCATCCCCAGGGCGGGGCCGAGTTTGCATTGCGGCTGCCTGCGCCAGGGGGCTGAGGCGCGTTGCATCACCGCAAGCAGGCCTGCGCCTGGGTGATCGATACAATCCGGGCCTGCTACCGCGCGGGTCTGTGCCTGCCATTCGGTGGCACCCCCCCACCTGCGCCTGAAGCTGTTTTCTCCATGACCGCGTTCCGCCCGTCAGCACTGCTCCGCCACCGGCTGGGTGTGTGGCTGCTCGCGGCGCTCACGCTGTGGGGCGCTTGCGCTCCCGTGCTGGTGCGCGCCCAAGCAGCGGGTGCGGGCATGGTGGGCATGGAGGTCTGCAGCGCCATGGTGGGGGGCATGCACGCCGACGCTGCGGTGCCGGGCGAAGACCCGGCGTCCCAGGCGGATCTGGCGATGCAATGTCCCTGGTGCCTGATGGCCCTGAGCCTGGCCCAGGCATTGCCCGCACAGGGCATGGCGACCTTGTTGGCCGACCCGGTGCAGGCCCCGCCCACCGCTGACCGCTGCGCCATCGGAGCGCGCAGCGCCTGGGTGGTGCTGCCGCCGCCCAGGGGGCCTCCCGCAACACAAACGCTATAAAAAACATAGCATCCTGCGCTTGATGGATAAGCGCTGCATGCCATTTTCATTTGTTTTTTGGAGTCGCTTGTGCGAAACCCCCGTTCGTCTTCTGGCGCAGCGTTGCTGCGCCTGTGCCCCCTGTCTGCCGCCCTGGCACTGATCCCTGCGGCCGCCCTGGCACTGATCCCTGCGGCCGCCCTGGCACTGATCCCTGCGGCCGCCCTGGGCCAGGGCGTAGCCACCGAGGCCCAGTTACAACCCATCAGCGTGACCGAGTCGCGTGCGCAGCTCGATCCCAACCTGCCCAGCAGCACGGCCAGCAAAACCGCCGAGCAACTGCGTGAGCAGAACATCTTCAACCCCGAGGACGCTGCCGCCCTGCTGCCCAGCACCAGCATCCGCAAGCGCTACTTTGGCGACCGCAATTCCAACGTGAGTGGCCGCAGCCATGGCGTGCTGCAGCCGGGCCGCGCACTGGTCTATCTGGATGGCTATCTGATCTCCAACTTTCTGGGCCGCTTCGATGCGCCGCGCTGGAACATGGTCAATGTGGAGGCCATCGAGCGCATCGACGCGCTGTACGGCCCGTTTTCGGCCATCTATCCCGGCAACTCCATCGGCACCACCGTGGTGCTCACCGAGCGCAAGCCCAAGGGGTTCGAGGCCTCGGCCAGCGTCAAGTACAACCACCAGGGCTTTGACGAGTACGGCACGCACGAGAGCTATGGCAGCAAGCAACTGTCGGCCCGCCTGGCCTCGCGCCTGGACAGCGGCCTGTGGTACGTGCTGGGCGTGCAGCACCAGGACAGCCAGGGACACCCCATGGGCTATGGCAATGCAGTGCGCGGTGCCACCAGCGGCGCCTTTGGCAACGCCTCCTCGGGTACACGGGTGAGCGGCATCCAGTACGACCTGGATCCCCAGGGCCGCGAGCGCGCCATCTTTGGTGCCACGGGTGCCGACCACAGCGTGCAGGACACGGTCAACCTGCGCCTGGGCTACGACCTGTCGGCCACCCAGGAGATCGAGGGCCGCATCTCGATGTGGCGCAGCGACAGCACCGTGACCAACACCACCTACCTGCGCGACGCCACGGGCAAACCCATCTGGAGCGGGGTGGTGAACGACGGGCGCTACAGCTTCAACATCCCGGCCAACACCTTCGCACCCAGCCAGCGCGACGAACTGCACCGCCAACTGGGCGCCACCTGGAAGACGCGCCACGCCACAGGCTGGAACGCCTCGGCCATGTTCACCCATTACCAGATGCTGCGTGACGCCAATCGCCAAGCCAGCCTGCCCCAGCCGCAGGCGGACCTGGGCGGCGCAGGCACGGTGACGCGGCGCGACGGCACGGGCTGGAACACGCTGGAGCTGCAGACCACCTACACCCCCACGGCCAACGATTTTGGCGGTGGCCGCCATGCGCTGGTGTTTGGTCTGCACCGCAACAGCTACCAGCTCGACAACGTGGTGAACAAGTCCACGGACTGGCGCCGTTCCGAATCCACGATGGACCAGAGCTACTACGGCAAGACCACCATCACGGCGTTGTATGGGCAAGACGCCTGGCGTTTCGCGCCCGACTGGATGCTCACCTCGGGCCTTCGTCTGGAGTCCTTCGAGGCCTCTGACGGCTCGCAGTATTTTGCTGGCCCCCCCGAGGCGCAGCAGGCCTTTGCCAAGCGCAGCCTGCATGCGGCCAGCCCCAAGCTGTCGCTGGCCTGGACGGCCGCTGACGACCTGCTGCTGCGCGCCAGTTTTGGGCGCGGCGTGCGCTTCCCCAACGTGGACGAGCTGTTCAACGGCACCAAGACCGGCAGCAACATCACCACCAGCGACCCCAACCTGCGCCCCGAGGTGTCGCGCTCCTTCGAGCTGGCAGCCGAGAAGTTCTGGGGTGAGCACTGGCTGCGCGCCAGCCTGTTTCGCGACGACGTGAAGGACACCATCCTGCGCCAGACGGACAGCACCGTCACCCCATCGGTCACGCGCGTGAGCAATGTGGACCGCGTGCTGACCCATGGCCTGGAACTCGCCTGGCAACTGCGCGACGCGGGCATCAAAAACCTGGACATTGGCGGCAGCGCCACCTGGGTCGATGCCGTGGTCAAGGCCAACGCCGCCAACCCGGCCCAGGTGGGCAAGCAATGGTTGCGCATTCCCAAGCAGCGCTACAGCCTGCAGGCCAGCTATCGCCCCAACGCCCGGTGGTTGCTGGGTGCGGCCTGGCGCTGGAGTGGCCGCATGTACAACACCGAGTTGAACATCGACACCCACCCCGACACCTACGGCGGCACCTCGCGTGTGAACCAGCTCGACCTCAAGGCCGCCTGGAAATTTGCCAAGCACTGGGAGTGGTCGCTGGGTATCAATAACGTGACCAACCAGAAGTCCTGGCAGGCACACACGCTGCCGCAGCGCTCGGTGCAGACCGAACTGCGCTACGCCATGCAGTAAGGGCAGTCCGCCATCATGCGCCGGTAGTGGCATGTGGTGGCGCGCTTCCCTGGTTTTGCCATATGGATGGGACTCTCATGAAGAACACCGCAATCTCTTTCGCACGCGCTGGCCTGCGCAGCGCGCGCGCCCTGGGCGTGGCGGCCCTGGCGCTGGGCCTGCATGCCGCGCTGGCGCAGCATGCAGGCCATGGTGCACCCGCGCAGGCGGCTGCGCCCAAGCCGACCAAGGAGCGTGCCCCACGCCCGCAACTGGGCACCGGTGCCGCCTTTGCGCCCGATGGCAGCCTGTGGATGGCGGCGCTTGATGAGCAGGGGCGTTTGTTCGTCCAGACCGCCCATGCCCAGGAAAAGGGCTGGCAATGGGGGGCGCCGCGCACGCTGGACACCAGCACCGACAGGATTTCTGCCGACGGCGAAAACCGCCCCAAGCTGTTGTTTGGACCCAAGGGCCTGGTGCTGGTGTCCTACACGCAGGTGCTGGACAAGCCTTTCACAGGTTTCATTCGCATGCTGCGTTCCACCGATGGGGGCAAGACCTTTGGGCCGCCAGCCACGGTGCATGCGGATCGCCAGATCATCACCCACCGATTCGAGTCCATCGCCTTTGACGCCCAGGGTGCGCTGCACACCGTGTGGATCGACAAGCGCGACCTGGAGACGGCGCCGCGCGTGGGCAGCAAATCAACCTACCGGGGTGCGGCCATCTACCGCAACGTGTCGCTCGACGGCGGCGTCACGTTCGGCCCCGACATCAAGGTGGCCGACCACAGTTGCGAATGCTGCCGCATTGCCCTGGCGCAGGGACCGGACGGACGCGTCCGCGCGTTGTGGCGCCACGTGTTCGAGCCCAATGTGCGTGACCATGCCCTGGCCGTGCTGGATGTGCAGGGCAAGAGTGCCGATATCGTTCGCGCCACCGAAGATGGCTGGCGCATCGACGGTTGCCCGCACCATGGCCCGGCGCTGGTGGCAGCGCAGGAGGGTTTTCATGCGGTGTGGTTTGGCATTCGCCAGGAAGGAGACGCTACAGTGGCGGGTGTGCGCTACGCACGACTGGCGACCGATGGGCGCCCGGAGCCTGGCAGCGTGCAGCGCATCCCCGATGCCCGAGCAGAGCATGCCGATCTCCAGGCACAAGGCTCCAAGGTGGCTGTGGTCTGGCGCAGCACCGACGGCGCGACCAGTACGCTCAAGGCCTGGACGTCCACGGATGCCGGAAAGACCTTCCGTGCGCAGGTGCTGGGCCAGGCCGAGGGGGACAATGACTTTCCCCGGCTCGTTCGGCACGGTGAGCGCATGGTGGTGGTGTGGCGCAATTCAAAAGAGGTGAAGATTCATGACATTGGTTTCTGAGGTTTCAAGTCGTCCGCCCAATCGGCGCGCCGTGCTGGCCGCTGCGGCGGTCATGGCCACAGGCGGCTGGGCGCAGCAGGCGCTGGCCGCCCCGGAGCGCAAGCGGGTCACGCTCAACTCGGTGTTGCCGTTCGACACCAGCACCTGGCAGCGTCTGGTGGACAAGGGCCCACGCCCGGCGGCCTACATCTTCACGACCACGTATTGCCCCAGCTGCCCCGAGGCGTTCGACAAGCTTTTTGCCCACATCCAAGCCACCCGCAAGATGGCTGAACTGGTCGTGGTGCTGATGGATGTGCAGGGCGCAAAGGCGTTGGAGCATGCTGGGCACTACGTGGGTGCCACGCGCATGTACACCTTCAATGGTTTCGAGTCCGCCATTCGCCAGAGCGTGGACCCGCAGTGGCCCAACGTCACGCCCTATGTGGTGCTGCTGGGCAAGGACGGCTCGGTGCGCCGCAGCATCGGTGTGCCTGATCCAGAGTTGCTCGGCAAGTGGCTGTCTTGAACCAGGGGGTTTTGGAGACACCGGCCTGGGGCTGGAGTAAAGTGAAACAAGGACAAGCTCTGCTCTCTGGAGTGGGGCCTGGGATTGTTGTCACCTGTGGAGGCTTTGAATGTTCCCTGAATACCGCGACCTGATCACCCAGCTCAAGACCACTGACCGCCACTTCCTGCGCTTGTTCGACCAGCACAACGAACTGGACCAAAAGATCAAGAACATGGAAGCAGCCATCAGCTCGGCCTCGCACGAAGAGATCGAACGGCTCAAGAAGGAGAAGCTCTCGCTCAAAGACCAGCTTTACTCCGTGCTCAAGAAGGCCGCGGCCGCCTGAGTGCGTTGTTCAAGAAACAGCCCTGCGTTCGGGTGCCGCACCGCAGGGTGCGCGCGCACGCGGGCCGGCAGATACCGATGCTGCTCAACACATGCGCAGTGTCGGTGTCTTGGGCATTGCGCCATGCCTGCGCGGCACATGCAATTTACCGACAAGTTCTCAAGGCACGGGTGAAATGTGCCCTGTGGAGTGCGAAGCGGCCTCGGCACCATCCATCTTGCGGCGGGGCACCAACTCGGGGTCCAGCAAATTCTCGATGCGGGCAAAGATCTCGTAGCGCGAGAACGGCTTTTTCATGAAGTCGTCCGCCCCGATGCGGTTGGCGTAGAACTGCTCGGTGGCGTGTTCGTTGCCGCTGATCATGATCACCGGCACATGCTGCGTGGATGGGTTCTTGCGGATGGCGCGCAACGCGCCGAAGCCGTTCATGCCGGGCAGGATGATGTCCAGAAACACCAGATCCGGCACCTCTTGCTCCATCAGCGTCAGGCCATGCTCTGCGTCCAGCGCCTCGCGCGTCTGGTAGCCCGCAGAGCGCAGCACCTTGCGCAGTGCTGCCACCACGGTGGGCGAGTCGTCGATGATCAGTGCCTTGGTGCCCTTGCAGGCATTCTTGCGGGGGCGGATACGGCGATCCACGGAACCCGGCGTATCGGAGTCTTCCGCGCTGAGTGCGGCAGGGGTGGTCGCCTTGGGTTGGGGGGCTGTCTTGCGCCCACCGCCCCACAGCCTGTCAAAGATACTCATGGTGCTGCCTTGTCTGGATGCAGGTTCGTCCGATTACAGGGGGGCAGTATCCCAGATCAGACCGTTCATAAATGTCGCCGCAGTGCTAATTCTTTGACATTCCAGGGTTCTACCCCAATGCGTCATTCACTTGGTCGTTGAACTCCGCCAGGCTCACGGCATCCCCAATCTCGCGGGGCAGGGCATCGCGTACCGAAAAAACACCGAGGATTTTGTTCGCCGGGGTGATGATGGGTAGGTGGCGAAAACCCCGCTCGATCATGATGAGCACGGCCTCGGAGACTTTGGTGTGGGGCTCCACACAGTGCGGGTTGGGCGTCATCACCTCGGATGTCAGGGTGGTCTGGGGGTTGAGTGCCTTGGCCAGGACGCGGGTCATCAGGTCGCGCTCGGTCAGGATGCCCAGCAACACGCCAGCGCTGTCCAGGATCAGCACGCTGCCGCAATTGGCGCGGGTCATCACACAGGCGGCCTCCCAGACGCTGGCCTGGGGCCCCAGGCTGACGACATGGCGCTGGGAGAGGGACTGAAAAACGGTGCGTTCGGCCATGGGGTGCTCCTTGTGCAGCGGCTCAGCGCAGGGACGCGTTGATCTTTTCCAGGGCCCGTGAGCCGGGGCACAACTGCGCGGCACCCAAGGCGTTGAGCGGCGTGTCGCTGGTGTTGAGCGACAGGTGCAGGTCGGTGGCCACCGGGTCCAGGTACAACAGGCCTGTGACGACTTCGCCGCGCGCATGGTGGGCATTCATGTAGCTGAGCGCGGCATAGCGGTCGGTGGGGTCGTAGCCCTCATGGAGCTTGCGCAGGCGCAGCACACTGCCGTCGTGCTGCTGCACATCGATGGTTTCGCCGGGCGCGTACTGGGCGGTGATCTCACTGTGTTGCGGCATGAAGTCGATGCGGCTCACAGCCTCGTTGTGTTGGCGCACATAGTCGTAGCTCTTGGTGCTGCCTGCGTGGTTGTTGAAGGTGACACAAGGGCTGATCACATCGATGAACGCCGCGCCGCCGTGACCTATGGCGCCCTTGATGAGCGGCACCAGTTGTTCCTTGTCGCCGGAGAAGCTGCGCGCCACGTAGGTGGCGCCCAGTTGCAGCGCCAGACCCACCAGATCCACGGGGCTGTCGTTGTTGATGACGCCCTTCTTGCTGCGCGATCCGCGGTCGGCCGTGGCGGAAAACTGGCCCTTGGTGAGGCCATACACGCCATTGTTCTCGACGATGTAGGCCATGTTCACGCCGCGCCGCATGGCATTGGCAAACTGCCCCAGGCCGATGGAGGCCGAATCGCCGTCGCCGGACACGCCCAGGTAGAGCAGGTCGCGGTTGGCCAGGTTGGCGCCCGTCAGCACCGAGGGCATGCGTCCGTGCACGGTGTTGAAGCCGTGCGAGGCGCCAAGGAAGTAGTCCGGCGTCTTGGAGCTGCAGCCGATGCCCGAGAGCTTGGCCACGCGGTGCGGCTCGATGTCGAGCTCCCAGCAGGCCTGGATGATGGCGGCCGAGATGGAGTCGTGCCCGCAGCCTGCGCACAGCGTGGAGATGCGGCCCTCGTAGTCGCGCCGTGTGTAGCCGACCTTGTTCTTGGTCAGCGTGGGGTGGTGCAGCCGGGGTTTGGCCAGGTAGGTCATGCGGCCTCCTTGAGCGATGCCTGGGCGCCCTGCAGATGCTTCTGGATGGCCTGGGCAATGAAACGCGCGGTGATGGGTGTGCCGTCGTAGTGCAGCACCTTGATGAGGCGTGCCGGGTCCACCTGCAGTTCGTTGACCAGCAGGGCGTGCATCTGGGCATCGCGGTTCTGTTCCACCACGAACACCTGTTCATGGGCTGCGATGAACTGGTCCACCACCTCGGGGAAGGGGAAGGCGCGCAGGCGCATGGCGTCCAGATGGACCCCTTCAGCCTCCAGAACGTCCAGTGCCTCCTGCATGGCCGGACTGGTGGAGCCGAAATAGATCACGCCCAGGGCCGTGGGCCGCGCAGCAGGGCGCAGCACCGGCTGGGGCACCAGGTCCGCTGCCGTGCAGAATTTGCGCAGCAGGCGCTCCATGTTGTAGATGTAGTCCGGCCCGCGCTCGGAGTAGCGGGCGTAGGGGTCGCGTGTGGTGCCGCGCGTGAAGAAGCTGCCCTTGGTGGGGTGGGTGCCAGGGTAGGTGCGCCAGGGAATGCCGTCGCCGTCCACGTCCTTGTAGCGACCGAAATCCTTGCCGGCTTCCAGCTCCTCGGCGGTCATGACCTTGCCCCGGTCGTATTGGCGCGCGTCGTCCCAGGCAAAGGGCTTGCACAGGCGCTGGTTCATGCCGATGTCGAGGTCGGTCATCACGAAGATGGGCGTCTGCAGCCGGTCCGCCAGGTCGAGCGCGGCGGCGGCGTGCTCGAAGCACTCGTGCGGGTCCTCCGGCAACAGCAGCACATGCTTGGTGTCGCCGTGCGAGGCGTAGGCGCAGGCGATCAAGTCGGACTGCTGCGTGCGCGTGGGCATGCCGGTGGACGGCCCGCCGCGCTGCACGTTGATGATGGTGACCGGAATCTCGGCGAAGTAGGCCAGGCCGATGAACTCCGTCATCAGCGAAATGCCCGGCCCCGATGTGGCCGTGAAGGCACGTGCGCCGTTCCACCCCGCACCCACCACCATGCCAATGGAAGCCAGCTCGTCCTCCGCCTGCACGATGGCATATTTGCTGCGACCGGTATCGGGGTCCACGCGGAACTTGTCGCAGTATTTCTGGAAGGCCTCGGGCACCGAGGAGGACGGCGTGATCGGGTACCAGGCCGCCACGGTGGCGCCGCCGTACACGCAGCCCAGCGCGGCGGCGCTGTTGCCGTCGGTGAAGATGCGGTCGCCCACTTGGTCGGCGCGCTGCACGCGGATGCCCAGCGGCGCCTGCAGGTGCTCGCGGGCGTAGTCGCGCCCCAGGTGCAGTGCGCGCACGTTGGAGTCGAGCAGCATTTCCTTGCCCCGGTACTGTTCGGCAAAGAGCTTTTCGAAGACTTCGGCCTCCACGTCGAGCAGCACCGACAGCGCGCCCACGTAGATGATGTTCTTGAACAGCTGGCGCTGGCGGGGGTCGGAGTAGGTGTTGTTGCTGATCTCGGTCAGTGGCATGCCGATGACTGCGATGTCGGGGCGGAACTTGGCGGCGGGGATAGGCCGCGTGCTGTCGTAGAACAGGTAGCCACCGGGCGTGATCTCGGCCACATCGGCGTCCCAGGTTTGCGGGTTCATGGCCACCATCATGTCCACGCCGCCGCGCCGCCCCAGATAGCCTTTTTCGCACACGCGGGCTTCGTACCAGGTGGGCATGCCCTGGATGTTGCTGGGAAAGATGTTGCGCGGGCTCACCGGCACCCCCATGCGCAGGATGGCCTTGGCGAACAGTTCGTTGGCCGAGGCCGAGCCCGAGCCGTTGACGTTGGCGAACTTGATGACAAAGTCGTTGATGGCTTCGATGCGCTTCATGCGGCCTCCGGCATGCGTGGGGTGGCGCGGGTGTCCCGGCACAACGGCCCGGCCTGCGTGGTGTCGAGCCGGAACTTCTGCATGTCCCAGGCGCCGGTGGGGCAGCGCTCGGCGCACAGGCCGCAGTGCAGGCAGACGTCCTCGTCCTTGACCATCACGCGCCCGGTCTTGAGGGGTGCCGACACCAACAGGTCTTGCGCCAGATTGCGCGCCGGGGCCTTGAGGCGGCCGCGCAGGTCGGTCTCCTCGCCGTTGCTGGTGAAGGTGATGCAGTCCATCGGGCAGATGTCGGCGCAGGCATCGCATTCGATGCAGGTGGCGCGGTTGAACACGGTCTGCACGTCGCAGTTCAGGCAGCGGCTGGCCTCCTTGAACGCGGTGCCGGCATCGAAGCCGAGTTCGACCTCGACGCGGATGCTGGCCAGTGCCACCTCGGCCTGTGCCCAGGGCACCTTGAAGCGGGCATCGTTGGAGACATCGTTGTCATAGCTCCATTCATGGATGCCCATCTTGGTGGAGCGCAGCAGGGTGCGTGGCGTGGGGCGTTGGCGCACATCCTCGCCGTGCAGGAAGCGGTCGATCGAGACCGCCGCCTCGTGCCCCTGGGCCACGGCGGTGATGATGTTCTTGGGGCCATAAGCCGCATCGCCGCCGAAGAACACCTGAGGCAGCGTGGACTGGAACGTGCCTTCGGTCAGTTGCGGCAGGCCCCAGCGGTCGAAGGCGATGCCCAGGTCGGGCTCGATCCAGGGAAAGGCGTTTTCCTGGCCCACGGCGATCAGCACCACGTCGCAGGGCACCAGCACATCGGGTTCGCCGGTGGGCAACAAGTGGCGACGCCCTTGTGCGTCGTATTCGGCGCGTACGACCTCGAAGGTCATGCCCGTGAGCTTGCCGTTGTTGTGCTCGAAGGTCTTGGGCACGTGGAAGTTCAGGATCGGGATGCCCTCATGCAGGGCATCCTCTTTTTCCCAGGGCGAGGCCTTCATCTCGTCAAAGCCGCTGCGCACGATGACCTTGACGTCGGTGCCGCCCAGGCGCCGTGCCGAGCGGCAGCAGTCCATGGCGGTGTTGCCACCGCCAAGCACGATGACGCGCGGCGCAATCTGCGAGACATGCCCGAAGGACACCGATGCCAGCCAGTCGATGCCGATGTGGATGTTGTCGCCGATCTCGCGCCGCCCGGGAATGTCCAGGTCGCGCCCGCGCGGCGCGCCGCTGCCCACAAACACTGCGTCGTAGCCTTGTTCCAGCAGTGAACGCAGGGAATCCACGCGCTGGCCGCTGCGAAAGTGCACCCCCATGTCGAGGATGTAGCCGGTTTCCTCGTCGATCACCGACTCGGGCAGGCGAAAGCGCGGGATCTGACTGCGGATGAAGCCGCCCGCCTGGGTCTCGCCATCGAACACCGTGATCTCGTAGCCCAGCGGCGCCAGGTCGCGGGCCACGGTCAGCGAAGACGGCCCCGCTCCGACGCAGGCCACGCGCTTGCCATTGGGCGGCGCGATGGTGGGCATGCGCAGCTTCACGCCGGACTTGTGGTCTGCCGCCACGCGTTTGAGGCGGCAGATGGCCACGGGCTCGGGGTGCGCGCCATTGCTTTCTTCCACCCGGCCGCGCCGGCAGGCGGGTTCGCAGGGCCGATCGCAGGTGCGGCCCAGCACGCCGGGGAACACGTTGGACACCCAGTTGATCATGTAGGCATCGTCGTAGCGGCCCTGGCCGATCAGGCGGATGTATTCGGGTACGGGGGTGTGGGCAGGACAGGCCCACTGGCAATCGACAACTTTGTGGAAGTAGTCTGGAGGGTCCGTGTGGGTAGGCTGCAAGGCAAGCTCCTGTCCTCGGGCCTGCAGCCACGATGGTGCAGGAAGCCAAAGTCTAGGCGTGTGGGCAGGGCGGTGGCTCTCGGGTAAATCCCTGGGTTGGGCGCGCGCAAGGCCGGGGACTTTGATGCGGGTCAGTGAATCGGTGCATGGACCCGGCATGCTGGGGCGAATCACCAACGCGTTCCAGCCAGGCACCGTGGATACATTTTTGCCGTTGTTGTCCGACACGGTGCGCGCGTATCATGTTTTCGATGCAAGCGCGGGCGTCGAATGCCCGCAGGGAGGTTCGTTCCATGTCGCATCAACGCCGGGCTCGTGGGTTGGGTGTCGTCAGCCTTGGCGCCGTGAGGGGGGTGGCTTGCCTCTGCCTCTGCCTGTGCTTGGTGCTGGCGCCTGCCTGGGGTGCAGACAAGCTGCGCATCGGGGTGTACCAGAACAGTCCCAAGGTCGCCTTCACCGACGGGAAGGCCGAAGGCATTTTTGTGGATCTCTTGCAAGGCATAGCGCGGCAAGAGGGCTGGGAGTTGGAGTTTGTGCCCGGAACCTGGGCCGAAGGCCTGCAGCGCCTGGAGCGGGGCGAGATTGACCTCATGCCCGATGTGGCTCGCAATCCGGAGCGTGAAGGGCGCTACGCCTTCCATGATGAGCCGGTGCTGTCGAGCTGGAACCAAGTCTATACACGCAAGGACAGTCCGATCCGCTCCATTCTGGATATGCAGGGTCAGCGGGTGGCCGTGCTGGGCGGTTCCGTACAGGAGCGCCAGCTGGACGACATGGCACGCAGCTTCAGCCTGCAGGTGCAATGGGTGGTTCGGCCCGATTACGACGCCGCCTTTGACGCCGTGGCCAAGGGGCAGGCCGATGCGGTGGTGACCAACCGTTTCTATGGGGTGCGCAACGCCCCGCGCTACGGGCTGCAGGACACGGCCATCATCTTCAGCCCCTCACAGTTGTTCTTTGCGGCGCCGCGCAACGGTGACCCCGCATTGCTGCAGACCCTGGATCGCCATCTGCGGGCGCTCAAACAGGATTCTGACTCGCTCTATTTCCGCTCCTTGCGGCGTTGGGCCGTGGATGAGGTGCGCACTGCCACCCCGTCCTGGCTGCTGCCTGTGGGCTCGGCTGCTGGTGCCCTGCTCTTGGCCAGCGTGGTGGGTCTGTGGGTGTTGCGCAGGCAGGTGGCTGTCCGCACGGCGCAGCTGCGCAAGAACAACGGGGAGATTCAGGCGCTGGCCACGGAGAACGCCCGTCTGTACGAAGAGGCGCATGCCCACGCCAAGGGGCTGGAGGTGCGCGTGCAGGAGCGCACGGCCGAATTGGCCGCATTGGGGTCGTTCCTGCAGGCCATCATCGATCACATTCCAAATCCCATTTTCTACAAGGGGCCAGACCTGCGTTTTCGCGGATGCAACAAGGCCTACGAAGAGGCGTTTGGCGTCCTGCGTGCGTCGTTTGTGGGCAAGACCGTGCTGGAGCTGGACTACCTGCCCTTGTCCGATCGGCATGCCTACCAGGCTGAAGACGCGCGCGTTCTGGCCGAAAGCAGCCGCATTGCGCGCGAGGCCGCCATGCCTTTTGTGGACGGGCAGGTGCACCAGACCTTGTACGCCGTCAGTGGATTTCAGGACGCGGAGGGTCAGCCCCTGGGCCTGGTGGGAGTGATCGTGGACATCACCCCGATCCGGGAGGCGCAGGCAGCGCTCAAGGCTGCGCACGATGAGCAGGCGGCCATCTTCGAAGCCGTCCATTCGGGCATCGTGCTGTTGCAGGATCGGGTGGTGCGCCGCTGCAATGGCAAACTGGAGCAGATGCTGGGTTACAGCGCTGGCGAGTTGCTGGGCACGACACCGCAGGCTTGGTACACCTCCGAAGAGGCCTACCAGCAGGCGGGGGACATCATCTACTCGCTGGCGGGGCAGGGTGCGACGCACCAGCGCGAGGAACAGATGCGTCGCAAGGATGGAAGTCTGTTCTGGAGTCGCATCTATGTCCGCGCGCTCGATCCCTCCGATCTCTCGCGTGGCTTGGTGGGTGTGATGGAGGACGTGACGGCCGAGCGTGCCGCCAAGGAGGCGATGCGCCAGGCCAAGGAGGCGGCCGAGGCGGCAGACCGTATCAAGTCGGCCTTCCTGGCCACCATGAGCCATGAACTGCGCACGCCGCTCAACTCCATCATCGGGTTCACCGGCATCATTCTCCAGGGTCTGGCGGGCCCGTTGACGGCAGAGCAAAGCAAACAATTGGGCATGGTGCGCGACAGCTCACGTCACCTGCTGGCGCTCATCAACGACGTGCTCGACATTTCCAAGATCGAGGCGGGTGAGCTCAAGGTTTCGCGTGAGCCCTTCGATCTGGTGCATTCGGTTCGCAAGGTGCTGGACATCGTGCGTCCGCTGGCCGACAAAAAACACCTGCAGTTGCGGGTGGAGGTGCCCCAGGGGTTGGATCACATGCTCAGCGACGCGCGGCGGGTGGAGCAGGTAATGCTGAACTTGCTGAGCAATGCCATCAAGTTCACTGAGACCGGTCATGTGGCATTGCGCGTGTCGTGCTTTGACGAACCATCGACAAAGGATGGCGACGTACGCACCATGGTGCGCCTGGATATCAGCGACACTGGCATGGGCATTAGGGAGGAAGACATGGCGCGCTTGTTTGCACCCTTCCACCAGATTGACTCCGCGCTGTCACGCAAGCACGATGGAACCGGGTTGGGCCTGGCCATCTGCCGTCGTCTGGCCGACCTGATGGGTGGGCGTGTCGAGGTGGCCAGCACCTGGGGACAGGGCAGTACCTTCACCATCGTGCTGCCCATGCAAGCGCCTGAGCAGGGGGAAACCGCATGAACCGCCGCATTTTGATGATCGAGGACAACGCGCAAAACCGCTACCTCGCGGGTTTTCTTCTGGAAGCCAGTGGTTGGGAAATGGTTCATGCCGAAGATGGACCCAGCGGGCTGGCGTTGGCGCGTACGGTCGATCCGGTGCTGATCCTGCTGGACATCCAGCTCCCCGGCATGGACGGCTATGCGGTGGCCCAGGCATTGCGCGCGGATCCGCGCAGCGCTGCAGTACCCATCGTTGCGGTCACCTCTTACGCCATGGCTGGTGACCGTGAGCGCTGTCTGGCGTCCGGTTGCGACGGCTATATCGAGAAGCCCATTGACCCGCAGACGTTTGTGGCGTTGGTCGAGCGCTTCGTGCCGGAGGCCCGGTGATGCGTGCCCTGGTGGTGGACGACCGCGAAGAGAACCGCTACTTGCTGTGCCAATTGCTGCGCGGCCATGGCTATGCGGTGCAAGAAGCTGACCAGGGCGCCCAGGCCCTGGAGCTGGCGCGCGCGCAGCCCCCCGACCTCGTGGTCAGCGACCTGCTGATGCCCGTCATGGACGGCTACACCTTGCTGCGAAACTGGAAGGCGGACGACACCTTGTGCCGTATTCCTTTCATCGTCTATACCGCTACCTACACCGAACCCAAGGACGAACAACTGGCCCTCGACATGGGTGCCGATGCCTTCATCGTCAAACCCGCCGAGCCGGATGTTTTCATGCAGCGTGTGCAGGCGGTGATGGATGCGGCGTGGAAGCGCCAGTTGGCGCCGCGTGCCTCCACGTTGCCCGAGTCGGACATGCTCAGCATGTACAACGCCGTGCTGGTGCGCAAGCTGGAGCAGCGCAGCCTGGAGCTGGAGCAACGCCTGTCTGAGCTGAACCTTGCGCACCAGCGCATCGTGCGGCTCAATCGCCTGTATGCCGCGCTGAGTGAAACCAACCAAGCCATCGTACATACCAGCGACCGCAACACGCTGTTCAACCAGCTGTGCCGCATTGCCGTGGAGCGCGGTGGCTTGCGCATGGCATGGGTGGGGGTCGTGCACGACGAGACTGGTGAGGTGACGCCAGTGGCACGATGCGGCGAGGAACCGGCGTGGTTTGCACGTATGGCGCCGCTGGGTATGCGCGGACCATCACGCACGCTGGTGGAATGGTCGTTGGCGCGAGGGGAACCGTATCTCTGCAATGACTTGCAGGCCGATCCGGTGCTGGCGCCCTTGTGCGAAGACTACCTGCGCCACGGTTTTGCCGCAGGCGCATGCTATCCGTTGCGCATTGATGGGCGCGTCGTCGGAAGTCTGACGCTGTACGCCGCCGAGAGGGGGTTTTTCGATGACGAGCTGCGCAATCTGGTTCAGGAGATAGTCACGGATGTGTGCTTTGCCCTGACCAACTTCGAGAAGGAAACTCGTCGCAGATCGGCGGAGGAGGCGAATCGGCTCAGCAGCAGTGCAGTGCAGGCCTCGGCCAACGGCATCATGCTGCTGGCCCGAAAGTCCGATGCGCTGGTGCTGGAATATGTGAACCCCGCCTTTGAACGCATCACGGGCTACAGCGCTGCTGATGTACTGGGGCGGGACCCTGGTTTTCTGCTGGGGGGCGACGAGGGCCAGTCCGGTGTGCGTGAGGTGGCTGCTGCAATCCGGGAGCGGGGTGAAGCGCAGGTTGAGTTGAGCAACCAGCGCAAGGATGGCACGGTGTTCTGGTGCGATCTTTCTCTGGCCCCGGTACCCGATGACGCAGGACAGGTCACGCATTTCGTGGGCATCCTCAACGACATTACCGACCGCAAACGCTACGAAGAGCAGCTGGAGCGCCAGAACAACCTGGACGAGCTCACCGGCCTGGCCAATCGCAACCGGCTCCGGGAACGTGCCGACCTAGCCGTGGCGCTGGCGCACAAGCAGCATGGGAACGTGGCTCTGCTGTACCTCGATCTGGACAACTTCAAGCGTATCAACGACAGCCTGGGCCATGCCAGCGGCGATGCCCTTCTGCGTGCCGTGGCCGGGCGCATTGCCGCGCAACTGCGCGATTGCGACACGGCAGCGCGCATGGGGGGCGATGATTTCGTCATCGTGCTGCCCGACTTGGCCGACGCCCAGCAGGCCGCCATGGTGGCCCACCGCATCTTGCAAGACATTGCCCGGCCGCTGCAACTGCAGGAGCACGAGCTGACGCTCTCGGCCAGCATCGGTCTCAGCCTGTTTCCGCAGGACGGTGCCAACTACGACACCTTGCTGCGCAACGCCGACGCGGCCATGTACCGCGCCAAGGAGTCGGGGCGCAACACCTTGTGCTTTTACACCGCTGACCTCAATACCCAGGCACTGCAGAAGTTGGAACTCGAAGCCCGCCTGCGCCGTGCGCTGGAGCGTGGCGAACTGCGTCTGCACTACCAGCCGCTGATGCATCTGACCACCCAAACAGTCAACGATGTGGAGGCGTTGGTGCGCTGGCAGACGCAGGACGGCAAGCTGGTGTCACCGGCAGATTTCATCCCATTGGCCGAAGAAACGGGGCTTATTGTTCCCATCGGGCAATGGGTGCTGGAGACCGCCTGCCAGCAGGTGCGCCAGTGGCAGGCCCAAGGGCTGGAACTGCGCGTGGCGGTCAACCTGTCGGCGCGCCAGTTCCAGGACGAGGGATTGGTCGATAGCGTGCGCCAGGCGCTGCGCCAGGCAGGCCTGGGGGGCCGTCAGCTCAAACTGGAAATTACGGAGAGCGTGGTCATGCACAACGCCGAGCGGGCAAGCCAAACCCTGGCAGAGCTCAAGGCGCTGGGCGTGGGTGTGGCGGTGGATGACTTCGGCACCGGGTATTCCTCACTGGCCTACCTGCGGCGCTTTCCGATCGACCAGCTCAAGATCGACCGCTCGTTCGTACAGGACGCGACGGTGCACCCTGACAGTGCAGCCATCGTGCACAGCATCATCGGGCTGGCGCGCAACCTTCGCATGCAGACGGTGGCCGAAGGGGTGGAAACGGAGGAGCAGCGCGCGTTTTTGCAGGCTGCCGGTTGTGATCTGATGCAGGGCTACCTGTTCAGCAGGCCCTTGCCCGCGCAGGAGCTTTACGACAAGCTCATGCAGCCCCGGCAGGGCTTGTGAGCGCTGCGCATCCTGCGCACGCCAGCTGCTCGCTCACCCACGCCTGCGCCAGACGGTGTGCTTGATCCAGGTGTTGCTGGGCCTGGAGACTCAGGCCTTCGCCCAGGCCAAAGGCTGCGCCTTCGATGGCCAGCATCCATGCCGGTGGAGCGGTGCCCTGCAGCGCCAGCGTCAGGCCCAGCAGGGTGCGTGCGTCCAGCGCGTGGCTGGCAGGCGCCGGGCGCTCTGGACAGGGCTGCAGGCTGGACAGCTGCGCGCCCTGCACTACGCCGGGCCGCGCGGCATCGACCAGCAGCACGGCGCTGCGGCCCAGCAGGTCCAGTGTGTGCTCCACCTGGAGCTGAAAATCGCACAGCAATTCCACCTGGCCGCTCGCGTCCCATCCGTCGGCTTGCAGGCGCTCCAGCAGCATGGGGCCGAGGGCGTCGTCCCCCCGGCTGGGGTTGCCTACCGCCAGGACGAGCAGCGGTGCGCTCATGTGCGGCTGTCTTTGCGTTCGATGCGTCCATCGCCATGGCGCAGAACGCTGTCGCGCACCTGGCCTGCAGCGTCCACCAGCTGCACCTGCAGCGGCATGCTGCCCAGGGCATGCGTGGCGCAGCTCAGGCAGGGGTCGTAGGCACGCACGGCCACTTCCATGCGATTGAGCAGGCCCTCGGTGATGCTGCGGCCATCGAAATATTCCTGAGCTACCGCGCGCACCGAGGCGTTCATGGCTTGGTTGTTGTGCGTGGTGCTGACGATCAGGTTGCACCAGCGGATCAGGTCGTCGTCACCGATCTCGTAGTGGTGAATCAGCGTTCCGCGCGGCGCTTCGATCACGCCCACACCGGAGCGGTGTGTGGGCCTTTCGGCGGGCAGTGGAGCGGTGAGCGGGCCGGCCAGCAAAGCCTCGTCCTGCAGCAGCTCGGCGATCACCTCCATGGCGTGCAGCATCTCGATCATGCGTGCCCAGTGGTAGGCCAGCGTGCCCTGCACCGGCCCGTGTGCGACAAAGCGCTGGCGCTGTGCCTCGGCGCGCGGGCTGGGGATGTGGCTGCAGTTGTTCACCCGCGCCAGCGGACCCACGCGGTACCAGCCGGCCTCGCGCCCTTGGGCGCGCAGGTAGGGGAACTTCATGTAGGTCCAGGGCTCGACGGCTTCTTCGATCAGATCCAGGTAGTTGTGCACTGGCACGCCATCGTGCAGCAGCGTGCCCTGGGCGTCGCGCACGCGCAGGGGGCCGTCATACAGCTCCATTGCGCCTCCTGGCCCCACCAACGACATCCAGCCCGAATGGATGGCGCCAAAGTGCCCGTACAGCCCGGGCGCTTGGGCGTGCAACGTGGCCGCCAGCTCCACGGCACGCTCGCACCAATCCAGCATCTGAGGCACCTGTGCGGTCAGTGCATCGCGCTCCTCGCGCGTAGGTTGGCGGTTCACGCCACCAGGCACCGAACCGGTGCCGTGCACGCGCTTGCCGCTGGTCACACGGATCACCTCCTGGCCAAATTTGCGCAACAACACGCCCTGGCGCGCAATGTCGGGGTGCGCTGCGGCCACGCCCAGGATGTTGCGCTGCGTGGCCTCGCTGTCAAATCCCAGCAGCAGGTCGGGCGAGGACAGGTGGAAGAAATGCAGCGCATGGGACTGCATGACTTGCCCGTAGTGCATGAGCCGACGCACCACCTCGGCCGTGCGCGGAACGCTGTGGATGCCCAGGGCCTGGTCCAGCGCCTTGCTGGCGGCCAGATGGTGCGACACGGGGCAGATGCCGCACAGGCGCTGCACCATCACCGGCACTTCCCAGTACGGGCGCCCCACGATGAACGCCTCGAAGCCGCGGAACTCCACGATGTGCAGTCGTGCCTGCTCCACACGGCCTTGGGCGTCCAGCAGCAGTGTGATCTTGCCGTGCCCTTCCACGCGCGAAACGGGATCGATCACCACGCGGCGCGGTGCAGTGCTGGGGGTGGGTGGGGTGGTTGTGGACATCAGTCGTAGCGG
This sequence comes from Simplicispira sedimenti, assembly GCF_022760965.1. Taxonomy (NCBI): domain Bacteria; kingdom Pseudomonadati; phylum Pseudomonadota; class Betaproteobacteria; order Burkholderiales; family Comamonadaceae; genus Simplicispira; species Simplicispira sedimenti. Next base: position 182,220 of record NZ_JAKVIJ010000006.1, on the reverse strand, counting down.
ATCAATGCGGGGTCGGCCTGCGGTCTGTGGCCTTGCACCACGGCGTGCAGGAAATCCCAGATCACCTCGGCGCTGGGTGGGCAGCCGGGCAGAAAGTGATCGATGTGCACCACTTCGTGCAGCGGGTGCACGCGTGCCAGCGGCAGGGGCAGCTCGGGGTCGTTGGGAATGGCGCTGCCGGGCGCCAGGCCGGGTCGGTTGTTTGCGTACACCTCGGTCATCAGCGTTCCTACGTCCAACCCGTTGCGCAGCGCAGGCAGGCCGCCGTTGATGGCGCAGGCCCCCACGGCCACCAGCAGCGTGCACTGGGCGCGGAAGGCGCGCAGCACCTCCACGTTCTCGGCGTTGCACAGACCGCCTTCGATCAGGCCCACGTCGCAGGGGCCGCAGCGCTTGATGTCGGTGAGCGGCGATCGGTCCAACTGCACATGGCCCGCCAGGGTGAACAGGCGCTCGTCGATGTCCAGCAGCGACATGTGGCAACCAAAGCACCCGGCCAGCGACACGGTGGCCACACGCAGCGGGCGGCCTGCAGGGGATGGGGAGGGCTCAGGTGGGACCATGGTCGGCGTCCTGGGGCAAGGGCGGTGGCGGTGTGGTGTCGCAGTGGCGCTGGCCAATGGGGATGGCAAAGCCGCGCCGCTTGGGCAGCAGCGCGCCCACCGGGCAGATGTGGGCAGCGTGGTCGTCTGCCTGCAGCGCACTGGCACCCAGGCGGCCATCGGGGGCGTTGACCAGCAGTTGCGTGTGCGCGCCGTAGCCGCCGATGGCGAACACGTCCTTGCCATCAAGCTCGCGGCTGGCCCGTAGGCACAGTTTGCACAGGATGCAGCGGTTGTGGTCCAGCCACAGGTCGGGGTGGCTGGCGTCCACCGGACGCTGGGGCATCAGCAGGTCGTGGCGCATGTCGGCCATGCCCAGGGCGTAGGCGGTGGACTGAAGCTCGCAGTTGCCGCTCTTCTCGCAGCCGGGGCAGTAGTGGTTGCCCTCGACAAACAGCATCTGCGTGATCTGGCGGCGCAGGGCGGTGAGCTCGGGCGTGTGGTTGTGCACCTCCAGCCCCTCGCTGGCGCGCGTGGTGCAGGCGGCGGTCATGCGCCCATCGACCTGTACCGTGCACAGGCGGCAGGCACCGCTGGGCGCCAGTTGCGGGTGCCAGCACAGGTGCGGCACCTGGTGGCCTGCACGGGTGGCGGCGGCCATGAGCGTGTCACCGTCCTCGAAAGGCACGGGGGCTCCGTCCAGGAAAAACTGCTTCATTCCAGCGTATCCAAATGGGCTTGTGCGTCGTTGCGGCCGGTGGCGCGGCGCGCGGGGGCGAGTTCGGCGTCCAGGTCGAAGCCGGGCACCAGGTGGGACTGCGGGCTGCGCGCGGCAAAGGCGGGGCCAAAGCGCTGCAGTGTGTCGCGCAGCGCATGGGTGGCCGTGGCGCCCAGGCCGCAGTGGGTGGTGCCGTGCATCAACTGCTCCAACGCATGCAGCTCGTGCAGATCCCAGGGGGAGCCGTGGCCCAGGGCGAGCTTGTCCATGCGGCGCAGCACCAACTGCGTGCCCACGCGGCAGGGGGTGCAAAAGCCGCAGCTCTCGTGGGCAAAAAACTGGGCAAAGTGGTGCGCCACCTCGAACATGTCGCGCTGTGCGCCAAACACCATGAAGGCGCCCGCCGTCGGCACATCTTCAAAGCCCAGCCGGCGCTTGAACTCGGGCGCGGCCAGGCAGGTGCCCGAGGGGCCGCCCACCTGCACGGCCTGCGGCTCGTGTGCCCCGCAGTCGTGCAGTACCTGTGCCACGCTCACGCCCAGCGGGTATTCGTACACGCCGGGCCGGGCGCAGTCGCCGCTCACGGAGTGGAGCTTGGTGCCCGTGCTCTGAGGGGTGCCACGGCCCTTCCACCATGCGCTGCCTTGCAGGGCGATGTGCGCTGCGGCGCAAAAGGTCTCCACGTTGTTCACGCAGGTGGGCTGGGCCAGGTAACCCTGTTCCACCGGAAATGGCGGACGGATGCGAGGGGTGCCGCGCTTGCCTTCGAGCGACTCGATCAGCGCGCTTTCCTCGCCACACACGTAGGCACCGGCCCCCACATGGATGTCGATGTCGAAGTCAAAGCCTTCGATACCCAGGATGCTCGGACCCAGCAGGCCATGTTTGCGGCGGCGTGCCAGTACGGCCTGCAGCGAAGGCAGCAGGTAGCGGTATTCGCCGCGCAGGTACAGAAACCCCGTACGCGCTCCCAGCACGCGGGCGGCGACGGTCATGCCTTCAAACACGGTATCGGCCTGGCGGCTGAGCAGCACGCGGTCCTTGAAGGTGCCGGGTTCGCCCTCGTCGGCGTTGCACACCACCACGCGGGTGTGGCCGGGGGCGAGCGGTGCATCGCGGCAGGCCTGCCATTTGCGCGCCGTGGGAAAGCCCGCACCGCCCCGGCCGCGCAGGTTGGATGCGGCCAGCTCGTCCAGTGTGGCCTGCGCTCCGCGTCCACGCACGGCACGCAGGGCGCCGCCCTCCAGCGCCGGGCTGCCCAGCAGCACGTCGGCTCGGCGGACATGGTCTTCCACCTGCATCCACTCTGCTGGCCAGGCGCTGGGGGGCTCCTGCGCCAGGATGCGCTGGGCGAGTTCCTGCACGCGGGTTCCGTCCATGCGGGTGAGTACCTGCTGCTGGTTCAGCAGCAATGCGGGGCCCTGGTCGCCCAGGCCGGTGCATGAGGTATAGCCCACGCTGGCCAAGGCACCGGTCGCGGCGGCAGCACCGGCCTGCACACCCAGGGCCTTGCACAGTTGCTCGGCCAGGGAGCGGCTGCCCAGCATGCGGTCGGTGGTGTTGTCGCTCCACAGCAGGTGGTAGCGGCCCACGGGCTGCAAATGGAAGAAGCGGTAAAAGCTGGCCACGCCGCGCACGGTGGCAACGCCCAGGCCCACGCCCTGGGCCACCTGCTCCAGCACGGGGGCGGGAAGCCAGTGCGTGTGTTCCTGCACTTCGCGCAGGATCTGTACCAGCCTGTGGGCCTGGCCTGCGTGCCTGTGCAACACCTGGGCCACGGTGTCTTGCTGCGATGGTTCCATAGCGGCCTTTGCGTGGGAAAGAGGGGCGTGCCCTCATGCCTGCGGACAGCAGGGCGGCGCCTGTGCGAACTGTTGCAGGAACCGCCTGTCCAAGGCAGTGTAGCGCCAGGAAACGTGCTGCGCGCGGAACCAAGTGGTGGGGGCTTCAGGGCCAAAGGCGCCGCTGTCGCGCAGTGGCGCACGCTGCCGTAAGTCAGCCCGCATAATGGACATCCCGAGCAAACGTGGAGCTTGCGAAACGGCGCCGCGTTTTCTGCTAACCGACCCTGCTGAGATGTTTGCCCGACTGCGGAACTCCCCCATTGGCCAGCGCATGATGCTGGCGCTGGCATTGCCGATTGCGGGTTTTCTGATGTTGGCCCTGTGGGGGGTGATGGACCAGCAGCGCGTGGCGGATGACATGCGCCATTTGCATGCCATGACGCATCTGGCCACCAAGGTCAGTGGACTGGTGCATGAAATCCAGCGCGAGCGCGGCCTGTCGGCGGCTTTTCTGGGGTCGAAAGGCCTGGACTTTGGCGCAATGCAGGCGCAGCGCCATGCCGCTACCGATGCGCAGGCAGAGCTGTTTTCTCAGGCACTTGCGCAGCTTCCCACGGAAAGGTTTGCACCGCGCCTGAAAAAACGCATTGCCGAAGTCCGGGATGATCTGGCCAACCTGTCGGCCTGGCGTCTGGAGGCCACGCAGCTTCAGGTGGCGACGGAAGTGCAGTCCGCACGCTACAGCGCGTTGATCGATGCCCTGCTTGGCATCGTGCGCGAAATGCATCTGATGGGCAACGGTGCGGAGCTGTCGCGTGCCATTTACGCATATGTCAATTTAATGCAGGCCAAGGAAATGGCGGGCATGGAGCGGGCCTTGGGGGCCACCTATTATTCGGCGCCTCGAGGGGACGCAAGTGCTCGGCAGGTGTTTGTCGGATTGACGGAGCGGCAGTCCCATTTTCTGGAGCAGTTCCGTTTCTTTGCTGACCGCGAGCAGACGGATTTCCTGGAGCAGGCGCTGTCCAACGACAATCTGGCAGAAATTGAGCAGATGCGGGCCGGGGTATTTCTGGGCACATCGGGAAAGGCGTCACGCTCCACCAGAATCGTGACCCGCTGGATCGATCTGGCCTCCTGGAAGATTGACCAGATGAAGCGGGTGGAAGACCGCGTTTCGCAGGATCTGCTGGACGCCACCCTCCGCGCCCAAAGGGGTGCGGAAAAAGTCGTCTTGTGGAGCGGCGGCGCAGCCTTGGTGGCGATGGCGCTGACCCTTTTGATCGCCGGTGCCCTGGCGCGCGGCATCATCCACCCGATACGGCGCATCACTGCCGCCATGAACCGCTTGGCGGCGCCGGATGCACGCGTGGATGCCGTGCAGGTGACGGATCAGGAGCGAGGTGACGAGATTGGCGATATGGCGCGCGCTTCGGTCGTCTTCCGTGACAACCTGATCCGGATTGCGCAAACCGAAGAGCGCTTGAAACACGCTGTCATTCAACGCCTGCACCACAAGGCGCTGGGGGCTATTTCGCAGGGCGTTCTGATCGTCGATGCGCAAGACAAGACCACGTTTGTCAATGCGGCCATGTGCGCCATCACGGGGTACCTGGAGGCCGATGTTCTTGGCCGTCCGCCCGGTTTTCTGTGGACTGACCTCCAGGGCCGCAACACGCTGTGGGACAGCGCCGGTGCGCCCTGCACGTTGCAGGGCAAGCGCAGCGACGGCCAACTGTTCTGGTACGAAGCCACGGTCAACCCGGTGGCAGGCAGCCAGGGCGAAGCGACGCACCGCGTGGTGGTGCTGCGCGACATCACCGAGAGCCGCCGTATCGAGCAGGAAATGCGGATCGCCGCCACGGCCTTTGAATCGCTGCACGGCATGATCGTGACCGATGCACACGGCATCATTCTTCGGGTGAATCGTGCGTTCACCCGGATGACGGGCTACATGCCCGAAGAGGTGATCGGGCGTACGCCGGCCATGTTCAAGTCCGGCCATCACGATGACGACTTCTACGTCGGCATGTGGCAGTCGCTGGCCGACAGGGGCGCGTGGTTCGGCGAAATCTGGGACCGGCGCAAGAATGGCGAGGTGTACCCTCTGCTGCAGAGCATTTCCGCTGTGCGCGGCGACGATGGGCAGGTCACACACTATGTGGCGGCGTTCTCGGACATCAGCGAGCGCAAGGAGGCCGAGGAAAAGATCCGCCATCTCGCGTTCTATGACCCGCTCACCCGCCTGCCCAACCGGCGACTGTTGCTCGACCGCCTGCAGCAGGCCATGGTGCTGGGTGAGCGCACGGGCAACCACGGGGCGCTGCTGTTCATTGATCTGGATGAGTTCAAGTCGCTCAACGACACCCTGGGCCACGATGTGGGCGACCTGCTGCTGATGGAGGTGGCCCGTCGGCTCCAGGAATCCATCCGGGCCAGCGATACGGCCGCCCGACTGGGGGGCGATGAGTTCGTGGTCATGCTCGAAGAGCTGTCGGCCGACGCAAGCGAGGCCGCCGAGCAGGCGCGTCGGGTGGGTGAAAAGGTGCTCGTCACACTCAACCAGCCCTACCATCTGGCGGGCCATGAGTTGCGCAGCACGCCCAGCATCGGGTTGACGCTGTTCGAAGGGCGGAAGGCGACCATCGATGAACTGATGCGCCAGGCCGATCTGGCGATGTACCAGTCCAAATCGGCGGGACGCAATGCGCTGCACTTCTTCGATCCGCAGATGCAGGCGGCCGTATTCCAGCGTGTGCAGCTCGACAATGATTTGCGCAGCAGCCTGGAGCAGGGCGATTTTCGCCTCCACTACCAGCCGCAGGTCGATATCCACGGCAAGGTGGTCGGTGCGGAGGCCCTGCTGCGCTGGCATCACCCACGGCGGGGCATGGTGCTTCCGGGCGAATTCATTGCCCTGGCCGAGGAAACGGGATTCATCCTGCCCTTGGGGCAATGGGTGCTGGAAACGGCATGCCAGCAATTGGTCGAATGGTCCGAAAACGAGACCACGGCAGCGTGGACCTTGTCGGTCAATGTCAGCGCCCGCCAGTTCCATGAGCCCGCGTTTGTCGAGTCGGTTCTGAAATGTCTGCGTACCACTGGGGCCCAGCCCTCGCGCCTGCGGCTGGAGCTGACGGAAAGCCTGATGCTTCGGGACGTTGAGGATGTGATCGCCAAGATGGAGCAGCTCAAGGCGCATGGCATTGGTTTTGCGCTGGACGACTTTGGCACCGGCTATTCCTCGCTGACCTACCTGCGAAGGCTGCCGTTGGACTTGCTCAAGATCGACCGATCCTTTGTGCGCGATATCCTGACCGACCCGAACGTTGCGGCGATTGCCCGCAGCATTGTTGTCCTGGCCCGTGATCTGGGTCTGACGGTGGTGGCCGAAGGGGTGGAGCAGACGGGGCAGTTCGAATTCCTGGTCGGGCAGGGCTGTGGCGGCTACCAGGGCTACCTGTTCGGCCGACCCGTGCCCGCCCAGGAACTGCGGGCGTCTGCATCGTCTTGATCCTGCCTCCACAGGCGCAGGCCTTATCCTTGGGGGCTGCCTATGAACCAACTCCAAATATTTCTGCCCTGCGCCGCTGGCGTCGAGGGCTTTCTGGCCGACGAGGCCCACCGTACCACCGGCCTGGCGGGTGAGGACCTGCTCACCGGGCGCGGTGGCGTGCTGCTGCGCGCCTCCTGGCGCGATGCGCTGCTGCTCAACCTGCACAGCCGCCTCGCGCAGCGCGTGCTGGTGCAATTGGCGCACCGGACCTATCGCAGCGAAAACGACCTTTACGAACTGGCCAGCAGCGTGGCCTGGGAAATCTGGTTCACCCCGCGCCAGAGCTTCAAGGTCGAAGTCACGGCCCAGCACAGCCCGCTCAAGAGCCTGAACTTCGCCGCGCTGCGCGTGAAAGATGCCGTGGCCGACCGCTTCCGCGCCAAGAGCGGCGTGCGTCCCGACGTCAACACCCAGTGGCCTGATGTGCGCATCCACCTGCACCTGACGACCGATGAGGCCACGGTCTATATCGATACCTCGGGCGAGCCGCTGTTCAAGCGCGGCTGGCGCGAGGACAAGGGCGACGCACCGCTCAAGGAAACGCTGGCCGCTGCCATGATCGCCGCCAGCGGTTGGGACCCGCATGGCGAGGCCCCCGTGCCGCTGTACGACCCCTGCTGCGGCAGCGGCACCGTGGTCATCGAGGCGGCGCAGATTGCCTGCCGCATTGCGCCCGGCCTGCGTCGGCGCTTTGCCTTTGAAAAGCTCCTGCCCTACCAGGCCCATGTCTGGAATGCTATAAAAAACGAAGCTACTAGCGCAATACAGGCAAGCCCTGTCGGCATATTTGGCAGTGATGTTTCGCACCGTATGGTCGATTTCGCCCAGCGCAACGCCGAGCGCGCTGGTGTGGCGCAGGCCGTGCAACTGCGGGGCGGCGACGCGCTGCAGCGCATGCCGCCCTGCGAGACACCGGGCGTGATGCTGCTGAACCCGCCCTACGGCGAGCGCATTGCCGCCGCCGGTGCCGCGGGGCAGAACGCCACGCAGCGCGCATCGCTGCGCGCCCAAGGCTCTGCACAGGGGCGTGAAACCGCGCACACCGACGATGGCGGCGAGTTCTTCAGCCAGTTGGCGGCGCACTGGAAGAAGCACTACGCCGGTTGGTCCGCCTGGATGCTCACGCCCGACCTCAAGCTGCCCGGCAAGATGCGTCTGAAGGAGTCGCGCCGCGTACCGCTGTGGAACGGCCCCATCGAATGCCGCCTGTTCCGCTTCGACATGGTGCGCGGTGCAGTGCGCGCGCGGCCCCAGGGCAGTGCGCCGGAGTCCGCCGATGGCGGCACCTGAGCCCGGCGCGGCGGCAGCACGCGCGCTGGTGCTGGACACCAACATCGTGCTCGACCTGCTGGTCTTCGCCGATGCCGCCGTGCAACCCCTCAAGCCCCTGCTGGCCAGCGGCGCCCTGCGCTGGATCGCCGCGCCCGCCATGCGCGTGGAACTGGAGCGCGTGCTGGGCTACCCCCAGATTGCGCCGCGCCTGGACTACTACGGCCTCAGCGCCGCGCAGGTGCTGCAAGCGTTTGACGGGCAGACCCATACCGTGGCGCCCGCACCGCGCGCCAGCGCCGTGTGCAAGGACCCGGACGACCAGCAGTTCATCGACCTGGCCGTGCAGCATGGCGCGATCCTGCTGAGCAAGGACCAGGCGGTACTGCGCCTGCGCAAGCGGCTGATGGCGCTGGGGGTGGAGGCCACGCCCAGCCTGCAGACCATGGGCTGAGGCGGCGCCTCAGTCAAACCCCCGCATCTCCCCCCAGGCCTCGAACGGATCGCGCTCGCTGCGCCATTGGTTGATGGCCGCGCCCTCGTCGGGCCAGCCCAGCGCCAGGCCGGCAAACAGCAGGCGTTCGGGTGGCAGGGCCAGAAATGCGCGCACGGGTTGGGAGCGGAACGCCCAATACTCCTGCGCACAGGTGCCCAGGCCCTGCTCGGTGGCCAGCAGCATCACGGTCTGCAGGTAGATGCCCAGGTCGGCCCATTGCGGTGGGCCCATGCGCCGGTCCATGCTGATGAAGATGCCCGCGGGGGCGCCAAAGAACGCGGCGTTCTTCTGCATCTGCTGCAGGCGCGCCTCCCGCTCCTCGCGTGGGATGCCGATGGCAGCGTAGAGCTGCTCGGCATTGCGCCAGCGTCGCGTGCGGTAGGGCTCCCACAGCTCGGGCGGATAGACGGCGTACTCGGGCTCCTCCTGCATGGGTGCGGTGGCCACGAGGTGCAGCAACTGCGCCAGCGGCTCGCCCGCCAGGGCGTGCACATGCCAGGGTTGCAGGTTGCCACCCGAAGGCGCGCGCGCGGCCTGCTCCAGAATGCTGCGCACCATGGCAGCCGGTGGTTGCTCGGGCTTGAAGGCGCGCACCGAGTGGCGCTGGCGTACGGCGTCGGAAACGTTCATGGTGTCGCAGCAGCGTTGGAGGAGGGGTTCAGCAGATCGTAGGCGGCGCGGGCGCGCTGCAGGTCGCGCCCCCAGCGCCGGTCTTGCGGGAGGTGGCGCAGCCAGGCCAGGCGTTGGGCAGTGGTGGCCAGCAGGGCGCTCAGTGCAGCAGGCTGCTCGGCCAGCCAGTGCACCCAGACTGCCCGCGCTTCGGGCAATGCACCGGCCTCGCGCAGATACAGTGCCGTGGAATGCACATAGCACAGCGCATCGCGCGCCTGGCACAGCGCCAGCGGCAGGCTGGCCAGGGGGTCGTCTTCGAAGTCGATAAAGCCCAGCACACCGTCGGGGCAACGCACCAGGTTGCGGGCAAAGGCCTGGCTCAGGCAAGCGCCGCGCGCATGCACGGCCTGCAGCGCGGCCAGCCCTTCTTGCCACCGGGCCAGTACGGCCTGCGGGCCTGCGGCGCTGGCGGCCTGCATTTCGCCATCAAATGACGGGGTGGCCTCGCCGGGGCGGCCCAGGTGGCGCAGCAGCAGGCCTTCGGGCTGCTGGGCCAGCACCTCGGGCACACGCAAGCCCAGGGCGGCCAGGCTGTGCAGGCGCCGCGCCTCGGTCGCGATGGCGGTGCTGCCACCCAGGTTGGGCACCGGGCGCAGCACCTGCAGCCGGGTCAGCCAGGCCAGCAGCCCCAGCACGCGGTAGCGCGCCATGCTGTGGCGTGGGCCGGCCTTCTTGAGCCAGACCTGCTCTGATCCCAGGCGGTAACTGGCCACGTTGGGGGTTTGCAGTGCGTACTGGTCGCGCAGGAAGGCGGCGTAGTCGGGCGGGGAGGTGGCGGCGGTCAGGGTCATCGGTGCATGGGTGGGCGGCTACACTTGCCGCCGTGCGCACGCCGCACCCCGCGGCTTTGCATCCGGCAGCGCCCCGGGCATCATAAAGTGCACCGATGAACGCTGAATCCCCTGCCCACAGCCCGGCCCTGGGCCCCGACGAGCTGGACGAGCTCGACACCCTGCTTGACGACCTGCGCACACGCGCCGAAGAAATCCCCCAATGGGAGTTCTGCGACGGCTTTCTGGCCGCGCTGGCCTGCATGCGCCGCCCCGTGCCACCGGCCGAGTTCCTGCCCATGCTGCTGGGCGACGGCCTGCCGCTGGAGGTGGCCGAGGGCGAGCCTCTGCCCGTGCTGGAGGCGTTTGCCGACGCTGCGCAGCAGGCCCGTTTTCTGGAGCTGTGGACACGCCGCTGGGACGAGGTGCAGCGCCAGCTCGATGCGCAGGTGCAAAGCCTGGACGAAGACGAAGCCTACGCCCCCGAAGCCATGGACATGCGCGGCGCCATCGCCAGCCTGCCCGAGGCCGAGCGCGCCGAAATGCAGGGCCAGGAGATCCCCTCGTTTGGCCAGATCTGGGCGCTGGGCTTCATGTTCGCCGTGGAAAACTGGCCCGAGGAATGGGCTGCGCCGCGCGACAAGGAAGCCGCACAGTGGCTGGACGATGCCATGGAGCACATCGTTGCGCTGACCGAGGACGACACCGGCAAGCCCGAGGTCTGCATGTACAGCGACGACGGCCCGCCCAGCACAAGCATGGCGCGCGTGGAGGCTTTCGGCGAGGCCATCTGGGCCGTGTACGACCTGCGCCAGCTCTGGCGCAGCCTGGGCCCGCGCCAGGAACCCGTGGTCAAGCCCGCCGAGCCCGGTCGCAATGACCCCTGCTGGTGCGGCAGCGGCAAGAAGTTCAAGAAGTGCCACGGGGCCTGAGGAGCGCCAGAGCTGGAGGAGCCTCAAGCCATTTGCTTCGTGCGGGAATCAGCCCAGAACGACGCGGTTGCGCCCTGCCGCTTTGGCTTGGTAGAGGGCCGCATCGGCGCGCTCGATGGTGGCCGCAGCACCGGGATCGTCTGCCTGCCAGACGCTGATGCCAACGCTGACCGTGATATGCCCAGGCCCCGGAAATTCGGCTTGGGCGATGGCCCAGCGGGCTTTCTCGGCCACTGCCATGGCGCTTGCGCCATCGGGGGTGTGCGGCAGCAGGATGACGAATTCTTCGCCGCCGTAGCGTGCCACGAAGTCCACGGACCGGATGGTTCCGGTCAGCAAACGCGCCAGCTCCTGCAAAACGGTGTCACCCGTGGGGTGGCCATAGGTGTCGTTGACTTTCTTGAAGTGGTCAGCGTCAAGCAACAGCACGGCGAAGCCTTGGGAGGTTCGACGGGCAGCGTCAAAGCATTCCCTCAGCTTGTCATCAAAGCGGCGGCGGTTGTACACGCCGGTCAGTGGGTCGTGCGTGGCCAGGTGTTCGAGCGCGCGGTTGGCTTCTTCCAGCGCCTCGGTGCGTTGCTGTACCAGGGCTTCGAGCGACTGGTTGACGGCTTCCAGCTCACGCTCGTGCGCCAGCAGTGTCCGGGTCATCGAGCGGAGGGATTGGCACAGTTGGTCTACTTCGATCAGTTGCCCTTTCTCCGGGAAATCCGCCTGACTGTCTCCGTTTTCGATGCGGTGCGCGGCCTCGGCCAGTTGTTCGATGGGGCGGCTGAACGACAGTGCCAGACGCAGGGCCACCGCACCGAACGCCAGGGCGGCCAGAAAACCCAGCGCCAGCAACCGGTTGCGCATGGCGTGAGCGGGTTCCAGGGCCTGATGCAGGGGCTGACGCACCACGATACTCCAGCCCAGATTCCTGGAAGTGCGTGAATCCACGGCAACCATGCTCGTCAGGTAGTCCAGGCCGTCGTCCCAGCGCACTTCGGTGGTGCGTTGGTTGCGGTCGGTGTGCAGCTCGGCCGGAAGCTGAACCTGGTGGGCCAACTTCTGGGGGTAAAGCACGATCCCTTGTGCGTTGGTGATCAGGATTTCGGCGCCACTGTCCCGCGCACTTTGGTCGAACGCCGTCTGCACTGTCTGGGTCACCCAGCGCCAATGGATGTGGGCGCCCACCACGCCGACCAATTCACCGCTGTAGTCACGGATCGGGGCGGCAAAATCGATGAAGCGCAGCGGTTCCCCGTCGGGTGGTTTGGGCAGCATCTTTTCCAGAAGCAGGGCTTCGTGCACATCCCCTGCATAAACCCCTGAGCGGGCAGCGATGAACCAAGGCCGTTGGGCCACGGACTGCCCTTGCAGCAGACCATCAACGGCCTGGATGACCTTGCCCTGGGGATCGACCACGCCCAGCCATGCGAATTCCTCACTCAACGCGCGCCGTCGCAAGAGAGACGGCAACAGGTCGGGGTGTGTCAGGTCGCCGCGCGTGAAATGTGGCGCCTGGCTGAGCAGGATAATGTCCTGTTCACGTTCGCGCAGGCCTGCTCCGAGCAGGTCGGCGGCCGTCAAGGCCATGGCGTGGACGGCCGCCCCGGCAGAGGCCGCCATTTGCTGCGTGGCCAGCCGACCCACATACAGTCCGACGCACAGCAGGGTGAGCAGCGACAGACCGCTGAACCAGAGGGTGAGTTGGCCCCGCAGGCTGCGGAGGGAGAACGTGCGCGTCTGGGCCATGGGCAGATTGGAATGCAGGGCCGCTTCAGTGTAGATGGAGCGCGGCGTCAAGGTGCATGCTGCGCGGAGTCGGGTAGTGCGTCAAGACCTCAGCAGGTGGGCCAGTTGGGCCAGTGCGTTCCACACGGTGGCGCCGCGTACGGCGGCGCGGTCGCCCGCAAACTGGCAGCGCTCGCTGTGCGTGTGCCCGTCCACATGCCAGGCCAGCCAGACGGTGCCCACGGGTTTGTCGGCGCTGCCACCGCTGGGGCCGGCCACACCGGTGACGGCCACGCTGACCTGGGCGTGCGAGCGGTCGATGGCGCCCTCGGCCATGGCGCGGGCCACGGGTTCGCTCACGGCGCCATGCTGCGCGATCAGCGCGGCGTGCACGCCCAGTAGTTCGGTCTTGGCGGCGTTGGAGTAGGTCACAAAGCCGCGCTCGAACCATTGGCTCGACCCCGCCAGGTCGGTGCAGGCGGCGGCGATCATGCCGCCCGTGCAGCTCTCGGCCGTGGCCAGCATCTGGCCGCGCGCCAGCAGGCGGGTAGAAATATCAATCAAAATGGCCTCCGGCGCTTTACCATCAAGCGCCAGTAGCTCCTGATTTGATAGCAAATGTGGTGCGGCAGGCTGGCTCACCAGAACCTCCACAGCGCAATCACCAGCAGCGTGCAGAAGGCGGCCACGAAGTCGTCGAACAGAATGCCCCAGCCGCCGCGCCATCCAAAGCCCTTGAACAGGCTGTCGGCCCAGGCCACGGGGCCGGGCTTGGCGGCGTCAAAAAAGCGGAACAGCGCAAAGGCCGCGAACTGCCCCCAGAACCCCATGGGCATGGCCAGCCACAGCACCAGCCAGAAAGCCACCACCTCGTCCCAGACGATGGCGCCGGGGTCGGCCACGCCCATGTGGCGTGCGGTCACGGTGCAGGCCCACCAGCCGCCCAGGGTACTGAAGGCGATGAGCAGGCCCATTTGTAGGGGGGTGGCAAACCAGGCCTGCAACACCAAAAAGGCCAGCCAGGCCCACAGCGTGCCCACCGTGCCCGGCGCCTTGGGCGAGAGGCCTGCGCCAAAGCCCAGGGCGATGCAGTGGGCCGGGTGGGCGAGCAGGAAGCGCGGGCCAGGGCGCAGCGAGGGAATGGCGCTCATTGGACTACCTTCGTGCTTCGCACTGCGGTGCGAGCTTGCTTGGGAGCGGCCCGGCGCGCGCTCATGGACGCTCCTGCAACTGGATGTCCGCGGGATAGCGCACCCAGTGCTCGGCGGCAAAGCTGGCGCTGGCGCCTGCGCCCAGGTTCTGGCGCCAGGCGATGGTGCCCGGGGTGCCGTTCCAGGCCAGTTCGGCGGGCTGGGGGGTGTAGCGCGATTCGACCTCGATCTTCTCGTTGCGCGAAACAGGCGCCGCGTGCAGCACCTGCAGGTCGATGGCGGACTTGTGGCGGTTCTCGACCTGGTAGCTGCGCCGCGTTTGGCGCTCGGTGCGCGCGCCTGTCAGGCCGGTGCTGCCGGTCATTTGCTGTGGGGCTTCAGCGCGCACCTGCACCAGCTCGTCGCGCCCGAACGAGAGGCTGGTGCGCGGCCCTTCGCCCGGTGCGGTGGATGGGAGTGCCGCAAAGTCCAGGCGACCGGTGCCCACGTAGGCGCCGTCGCGGTACAGGCCCACGCTGCCCGCGGGCCACACGCCGGGGGGCGGGGCCATGTCGGCCACCAGGTAGGCGGCCTCTTCCACGCCAGGCGCGGCGCGCACCAGCAGGCGCGCCGGGGCCTGGTGGGTGCCCAGCGCCAGGGTGATGCGCTGGCCGTTGGATGGCACGGAAATGCGCTGGGGCACCGCAAATTCGGTGGCAAAGCCCTTGTCCACGGTTCTCACGTCGAAGCTGGGCATGTCCTCGGCCTGGCGGCGTTCCATGGCCTTGGGTGCGGGGGCGGCGGGAGCAGGAGCCATGGCCGCCATGGGCATGGCGGCGGCTGGTGGGGGGGGCGGTGCCACGTCCAGAGTCCACGGCCGGGGCAAGCGCCCCTGCGTGGCCCGCTGGGGCTGGCCGGTGGAGAGCAGGAGTTGCACGTTGCCCCAGTCTTCGCCACTGTTCTGGGCCACCAAGGCCAGGCGCTCGATCTGCACGCTGGCCTTGGTTGTGTCCAGCGTGGCGCGGTAGCTGGGTTGCCAGCCGGGGCCGCGCACCTGGTAGTTCAGGCGCAGTTCGCCGTCGCGTTCGGCGGCCAGGTTCACGGTGACCGACACCACGCGTGTGCGCTGGCTGGCCAGGCGCTCGCGCTCGGCCAGCAGGGGTTTGAGGGACAGTTCCAGCGCTTCCTGCCTGCGCTGCAGCTGGTGGCTGCGTGCCTTGGTGTCCTGGCCGGTCTTGCGCAGCACGTCGGCGGTGCTGCCAATTTGCGCTGGGGGTGGGGAGGCGGTGCGGGCGGCAGGCGTGCCATCGTCGGCCGCAGGGCCTGCCGCCACGGATTTGAGGTACTGGTCCACCAACTGCAGGCCACCCGCCTCGGCCTTGAGGGCAGCGATCTGGTCTTCCAGCTCGCGGATGCGGCCGTCCAGCGGGCTGGCGCAGGCCGTGGCCACATCGCGATCCTCGGTCAGCACATGGAATTCGCCCACGCGCACGCCACTGTCGGCCTGGATCTGCAGGCTTTGCGCGTCCAGCGATGCGGGCAGGCAGGCGATGGTGAGGCTGCGGGCACCTGCGGCCACCTTGGCCACGCGCTCCACGGCCGCCACGCCGGGGTACACCGTCACGCGGGCAATACGCGACACGGCGTCCTGGGCCAGTGCGCCTGTGCTGAACAGCAGCAGTGCGGCGCAGGCCCAGAGGTTCAGAGGAAAGCGGGCTTGCGAAGGGGCAGAGGGCAGGGGCACGGCGGGGTTCTCCTATGCGAAATCGGCAGTGCGTGGCGCACTGCCGGCCATGCTAGCACCCGCCAGCCCTGGCTTTACTGCGCCGCAGCGCGTGCGGCGGCTGCCTTGGCCTTGGCTTCGTCGGCCTTGCGTTGCAGCTCCTGGGCTTCCTTTTCGGCAGCCTGGGCTTCGGCTTCCTTCTTGGCCTTGGCATCCTTGTCGCTGGCACTGCCTGCCAGGGCATTGCCCGCCATGGTGCCCGCGACAGCGCCTACAGCGGCGGCGCCCATGGTGCCCATCATGCTGGGTCCGCGTGCGGCCGGTGCTGCCGCCGCAGCGGGCGCAGGGGCCGCTGCTGCCGCTGGCGCTGCTGGTGCCGCAGGGGCCTGGGGTGCTGCTGGGGGCGTAGGCTTCGCCGGGGCCTTGCCAATGCTGGAGGGTGGGATGCTGCGCGCGCCACCACCCAGGCGCTTGGCATGGGCCGTGGTGGGCAACACGAACGCGGCCATGCTCAGGGCGATGACGGCGGCAGCGGTACGAGAGATGGAAGTGGTCATGGCAAACAATCCTTGCAAAGGGGGCGATCAGTCGTTGCCGCCCAGGCCAAACAGGCTCAGCAGGCTGGTGAACAGGTTGAACAGCGAAACGAACAAGCCCACCGTGGCGAGCACGTAGTTGGTTTCACCGCCGTTGACGATGCGGCTGGTCTCATACAGGATCAGACCGGCCGACAACAGAGCCACCATGGCCGACACCGCCAGACCCAGCGCGGGCATCTGGAAGAACATGGCCGCCAGCCCGGCGAGGATGGCAATCACCATGCCCGCGAACAGAAAACCGCCCATGAAGCTGAAGTCACGGCGCGTGGCCAGCACCCAGCCCGACAGCGCCAGGAAGGTGGCACCGGTGGCGCCCAGCGCCATGGCAATGGTCTGTGCGCCGCCAGGCAGGGCCAGTTGCGCCGCCAGCACCGGGCCCAGCGTGTAGCCCATGAAGCCGGTCAGGGCGAACACACCGCCCACGGCCCAACCGCTGTTCTGCTTTTTGTGGATGAAGAACAGCAGGCCGAAGTAGCCGGCCAGCGTGAGCAGCAGGCCCGGATGCGGCAGGCGCAGGGCCGCCGACAGGCTGGCCACGGCGGCGCTGAACAGCAGCGTGAGCGACAGCAGCGCATACGTGTTGCGCAGCACCCGGTGCGTGCCCAGGGTGGCGGCGATGCCGGTGTGTGCAGCACCGGAGCGGTAAAGCGAGGGTGAGTTCATGGTGTGGTCTCCAGTGAAAAAAACAGGTGCTCCAACGGTAGGGGAATTGATGCTTAGAAAAAAGCAGAAGAAACAAGAAATTGGTTCCTGTAATATCTGAACATGAGCATTCCATTCAACTACCGGCACCTGTATTACTTCTGGATGGTGGCCAAGGAAGGCAGCATGTCCCACGCGGCGGCGCGGCTGGACATGGCCGTGCAGACCGTGAGCGCCCAGGTGCGGGAACTGGAGCGCGACCTGGGCTGCCAGTTGCTGCGGCCCGCAGGCCGGGGCCTGGCGCTGACCGAAGCCGGCGTGGCAGCGCTGCGCCAGGCGGAGCAGATCTTTCAGCTGGGCGAGGCCTTGCCCGAACTGGTGCGCGCCCAGGCCCAACAACCCGCCGTGCGCCTGGTGGTGGGCATTGCCGATGGTCTGCCCAAGCTGGAAGTGCAGCGCCTGTTGCGCCCGGTGCTGGCGGTTCCGGGCCTGCGCCTGGTGTGCCACGAAGGCGAAATGGCCGAGTTGCTCGCCGACCTGGCGCTGCATCGGCTGGATGTGGTGCTGGCCGACCACCCCGCGCCCTTGCGTCCGCACCTGCGGGTGCACAACCACCCGCTGGGCCGCTCGGCCATGGGCTGGTACGCGGCGCCGCAGTGGTGGGAGCAGGCCGCGCAGGGCTTTCCGGCGTCGCTGCAGGAGGTGCCGGTGCTTTTGCCCACGCAGCACGTCATCGTGCGCGGCCAGATCGACCAATGGCTGGCCCAGCAGGGCCTGCGCCCGCGCGTGGTGGGCGAGTTCGAGGACAACGCCTTGCTGGAGGCCTTTGGTGGCACGGGGCTGGGTGTGTTTCCTGGCGCGGTGGCCGCGCAGGCCGAACTGGAGCGGCGCATTCAGGTGCGCCTGCTGGGTGCGTGCGAGGGGGTGGAGGAGCAGTACTACGCCATCAGCACCGAGCGCCGCGTGGCCCATCCGCTGGTGCAGCAGCTGCTGGGAGCGCGTGCCGTGCTATCGTGACGGTGCGCTCAATATGGAAAGGGTATTCATGCAGCCCATTCGCATGCACCTGGGACTTCAAGCTCTTGCGGTCATGGCCATGTTCCTGCGCCGTGCACGCTGGATGGTCGCGCTGTGCATCGCCGTGTGGACAGGTATGGCCGCCAGAGCAGCCGAGCCCGTGCGAGTGCTGACAGAGGAATTTCCTCCCTACAACTACACCGAGAACGGCCGTATCACGGGGCTGAGCACCGAGGTGGTGGAGGCGGTGTTCAAGGAGCTGGGTTGGCAGGGGCAGTTTCAATCCATGCCTTGGGCGCGTGCCTACGAAACGGCACGCACCACCCCCGGTGTGTTGATCTACAGCATCGGACGCACGCCGGAGCGCGACAAGTCTTTCAAGTGGGTGGGGGTGATTGCGCCGACGGTCTATTACCTCTACGGACGCCCGGGATACCACTACCGGGTGGATTCTCTGGAGGCCGCGAAGAACTATCAGATTGGTACCGTGAACGAGGACGTAGGCGAGCAATTCTTGGTCAAGCGTGGGTTTGAAAAAGGGAAGCACCTTCAATCGAGCGTGAAGTACGAGCACAACTACCAAAAACTGAAGGCCGGGCGGGTGGATCTTTGGATCATGAGTGAGCTGACAGCCTCCTATCTTGCGCGCCAGGCGGGCGATGACCCGCAGCAAACCTTGTTGAAGGTCTATCGGATTCCGGAACTCAGCAGCGAGGGCTACTACATGGCATTTGGCGCGCAGACGCCTGATGTCACGGTCGAATCCTTTCGCAAGGCGCTGGATGCGCTGCGCAGCAACGGCACCTACGACCGGTTGCAGCGCAAATGGCAGTGAGCATGGCTGTAGTGTTGGGAGAAGAGGCATAGCCATGTGGCCATGGTGCCGGTGGAGCTTGACCCTTGGCTGAGGGGCGTCGATACTTCCCGCCACCCTCTGCCGATTGCCATGACAACTGCTTCCCGTTCCGTCAATGTGCCGCCTACCATGGCACGCGCATCACCGCCCTGGGGCTGGCCGCGTTGGGTGGCAGTGCTGTGCTGTGTGTGTTCGGGATTTGGTGCGGTGTCAGCCGCCGAACCGGTGCGCGTTTTGACCGAGGAGTTTCCGCCTTACAACTACACCGAGCGCGGGCGGATCACAGGACTGGGCACCGAAGTTGTCGAGGCAGTGCTCAAGGAACTGGGCCTGCAGGGGCAGTTCCAGTCCGTGCCCTGGGCGCGTGCCTACGAAACGGCCATTAGCACCCCTGGAGTGCTGATCTACTCCATTTTGCGGACGCCCGAGCGGGAAAAGAGCTTCAAATGGGTCGGGGTGATTGCTCCAGCGGACTACCACCTGTATGCCCTCACGGGGCGAGAGATCCGGCTGGCTTCGCTCGAAGACGCCAAGCGCTGGCAGATCGGTACGGTGCAGCAAACAGTGGGCGAGGAGTATTTGTTGACGCAGGGCTTTCATAAAGGGAAGAACCTGCAGTCGAGTGTCCGCAACGAGCTCAACTTCGACAAGCTGCAACAAGGCCGCATCGACCTGTGGATCATGAACCGCTTGACGGCGTACCAGTTGGTGCGCCAGGCGGGCCATGCGCCGGACAAGACCTTGCAGGACGTCCTGCGCATCGACGCCTTGAGCAGCCAGGGCGGCTATTACATGGCGTTTGGCGCGCAGACTCCCGATGCCATGGTGGAGCAGTTCCGCAAGGGCTTGCAAGCGATCGTGCGCAACGGCACCTATGACCGGATTCAGCGTAAATGGCAGTAGTCCCACCGACAGACCGTGAGGCTGCCCCGTCGGAGGACTCGCACACCGGGCTGCGGCGCCGGTCATTGGGCGTGCGGCTGGCATGGGCGACCATGGTGTTCTGTGGGCTCTTCATTGTGCTGAGCGTCGCGGTGTTCACAGCGCTGGCCTGGACCGAGGGGCGCGAGCGCATGCAGGCCGAGCTGGTGCAGATCGAGCAGGCCTCGGCGGCCACCTTGTCCAAGGCGATCTGGGAGTTGGACCGCGACGCCTTGCAGGCGCATGTGCACAGTGCGATCCGCGTGCCGTCGGTGGGGCGTGTGGCCGTCAAGGTGGCGCTGGCCAACCAGGCGCCCGAGGTCATTGAGCAGGTGCGTGCGGGATGGTCTGCGCCGGGGTGGGCGCCTGCGCGCACCTTGGAGCTGGCCTACGAACCATTTCCAGGGGGGCGCCAGGTGGTGGGCGAGCTGCAACTGGCGGGTGATGAAAGTGTGTTGTGGCAACGGCTTCGGGGCGCCTTGTCGTCCATTGTGCTGGTGCAGTTGCTGCAGTCCGTGCTGCTGGCCGCCTTGATCATGGGGGTCTTCAATCGCATGGTGACCGCGCATGTGCAGCGCGTCGCCTTGCATCTGGCGCGTGTGCGGCCAGGCAATCTGCATGGCTTGCTCCGCCTGCAGCGGGTGGAGCACGCACAGGATGAATTGAGCGACCTGGTGGAAGGGGTCAACCAGCTGCAGCACAGTTTGTCGGCCTACCTGGAACAGCAGCAGCGATACGAAAAGGAGCTTGCTTCCCACCGAGACCATTTGGCGATGCTGGTGCAAGAGCGAACCGCCGAGCTGGAAACGGCCAACCAGCGCCTTCAGAACCTTGCGCGCACCGATGCCTTGACGGGGCTGCCGAATCGCCGGCATTTCGATGAGTTGCAGACCATCGAGATGCGGCGGACACGCAGAGAAAAAATGCCGCTGGCGCTGCTGATTTGCGATGTCGATTTCTTCAAGGCATACAACGATCGTCTGGGGCATGTCGCTGGGGATGAATGCCTACAGGCCGTCGCACATGCCCTGCAAGCGGGCTTGATCCGTGCCGGAGACATGGTGGCGCGCATCGGCGGTGAGGAGTTTGCCGTGCTGCTGCCCGGGGCTGACCTGGAGGGCGCAACCAGGGTCGCCGAGCGCCTGCGGGCGAAGGTTCAGGACTGCGCCATCGCCCATCCCCAGTCGGCGGCAGCGTCGGTGGTGACCGTGAGCATTGGACTGGCGGTCAGCCGTCCGGAGGCGCCGATGGAGTTTGATGCGCTGTACCACCTGGCCGATGAGGCCCTTTACCGCGCCAAGGAGGCGGGGCGTAACAGGGTCGCGGGGCCCGTCGTTCCACCTGTCATTTCCTCAGGAGCAACGCCATGAGCTTTGTCACCAAGCTACTGCTGGGCCTGTCGTGGGCCTGCGCGTTCACTTCATTGTCGGCACAGACCATCCAGGCGGTGACCGAAGATGCTCCGCCCTACACCTACGTGCAGCATGGCCGGGTGGTGGGGCCGGTGACCGAGGTGGTCGAGCAGTCGTTGCAGCGCGCAGGCTTCCAGGACTACCGAGTGAACCTGTACCCCTGGGCGCGGGCCTACGATCTGGCACTCAAGCAGCCCCATGTGCTGATCTTTCTGATTGCGCGCACCCCCGCGCGTGAAGCCCTGTTCCACTGGACGGGCGAGATCATGAAGATCGAATACCACCTGTACCGCTGGCGTGGTCGGGCGGTGGAGGTGCCGCACCTGGATGCTGCGCGCGCCTTCCGCATCGGCGTGATGCGCGACGACGTGCGCCAGCAGTACCTGCAGTCCAAGGGCTTTACCAAGCTGGTGGTGTCGGCCCAGCCGCTGGACAACTTTCGCAAGCTGGTCAGTGGCCAGGTCGATCTGGTGCCGCTCACGGCCGGGGAGGTTCAGCCGCTGTGCAAGGAGGCTGCGGTGGACTGCTCCCAACTGGAGCGGGTGTTCACGCTCCAAGAGGCCTCGACCGGTCTGTACATGGCCTACAGCCTCTCAACGCCGTCCGAGGTGGTCGAGCGCACGCGCCAGGCCTTTGAGCAGCTCAAAGCCGATGGAACGGTCAAGCGCCTGCTGGACAAGATGCCTTGAGGAAGGCGCGCGCCTCAGCCGAAATGGTCGAACGAGGCGTAGCGTTGCGCATCCAGCGCCTGGCCCTGGGCGTCCACGAGGCGCAGGCCGGGTTCGGCCTCGATGCGTCCTATGCGCGTGACCGCCGTGCCGCAGGCCTGTGCCGCCTGGGCCACGGCAGAGCGCAGCGCCGCCGGGGCGGTGAACAGCAGTTCGTAGTCGTCGCCCCCGGCCAGCGCACATTGCCGCAAAAAATCAAGGTCAAATTGGCACTTTGCGCTTTCTGAATCAGCGCAAGCAGCTATCAAAGTAATAGCAATTGACGCATCCACCGTGGCCCCTGTGCCGGAGGCGCGCAGCACATGGCCCAGGTCGCCCAGCAGCCCGTCGCTCACGTCGATGGCACTGCTGGAAATGCCGCGCAGCGCCAGGCCCAGGGCCACGCGCGGCGTGGGCTGCTCCAGCCGCCATTGCGCGGCCTGCAACAGGGGCTGCGGCAGCTGGATACGGCCCAGCAGGGCTTCCAGCGCCAGTCGGGCATCGCCCAGGTGGCCGCTCACGTACAGGTCGTCGCCTGCCCGCGCACCGCTGCGCAGCAGCGCCTGGCCGGTGGGCACTTCGCCAAACACGGTGACGCACAGGTTCAGTGGCCCGCGCGTGGTGTCGCCGCCCACCAGCGGGCAGTCGTGCGCGTCGGCCAGCTGCAGCAGGCCCTGGGCGAAGGCTTGCAGCCAGGCCTCGTTGGCCTCGGGCAGGGCCAGCGCCAGGGTGAAGCCGCGCGGCCGGGCGCCGCAGGCGGCCAGGTCCGAGAGGTTGACCGCCAGGGCCTTGTGGCCCAGGCGCTGAGGGTCGGTGCCCGCAAAGAAATGCCGCCCTTCGACCAGCATGTCGCTGGAAATGGCCCATTGCATGCCGGGGGTGGGCTGCAGCAGTGCGCAGTCGTCGCCCACACCCAGCGCCACACCGGGCGCGGCGGCGGGCCGTGTGAAGAAGCGGCGGATCAGGTCGAATTCACCCATGGGTGCGCATTGTGCGCTGGATTGCCTGGGACTCAGCCGCCGCCCCGAAAGCGCAGCGCTGCCTGGCGGCTGACCTCGGCCAGGAGCTGCTCCTGGCGCTGGCGCTCGCGCAGCCAGCGGGCATCGTTCTGGCCTGCCTGTGCCTCGCTGCGCAGCAGGTGCAGCGCCGCGGTGGCGCCATGGGTGGCGGCGTGTCCGGCAATGCGGTCCAGCGTTTGCACCAGGTGCTCGCGCAGCGGCATGTGCTGGCCCGTGGCCGGGTCCACGTACACCGCGTCCAGCCCGAAGCGGCAGGCCTGGAAGCGGTTGTAGGTATAGACGAGGTAGTCGTCTTCTTCGGGCATGAAGGGCTGTTCGGCCAGAAACCAGGCGGCCAGCGATTGCACGAAGCCCGAGAGCGCCGCCGCGCGCTCGATGGTCAGCGGCGTGTCGAACACGCGGATTTCGATGGTGCCGTACTCGGGCTTGGGGCGGATGTCCCAGTAGAAGTCCTTCATGCTCTTGACCACGCCGGTGCGCGTCATCTTGTCGAAAAACTGGCCAAAGGCCTCCCAGGTCAGCACAAAAGGCGCGCGGCCCGAGAGCGGGAAGGCAAACACCGAGTTGAGCCGCGCCGAGTCGAACTGTGTGTCCTGTCCCTGCACAAAGGGGCTGGAGGCCGACAGCGCAATGCAGTGCGGGATGTAGCGGCTCATGCGGTGCAGCATGAGGAGTGCAGAGTCGGCGTCGGGGCAGCCGATGTGCACATGCTGGCCGAAGATGGTGAACTGCTTGGACAGGTAGCCATACAGCTCGGACAGCTCGCGAAAGCGCGGCTTGTCGTAGATGCGCCGCTCGTGCCATTGCTGGAATGGGTGCGTGCCACCGCCGACCACGGCGATGTTGAGCTTGTCCGCGCACTTGACCAGCGCATCGCGGATGGGCATGAGCTGGCCCAGCACCTCGCTGCTGCTGTGGCATACGCCAGTGGAGATCTCGATCATGCTGTTCGTCATCTCGGGCACCACGCTGCCGGGCAGCGGGATCTTCTTCATGAGGCGCAGCATGTCCTCGGCGTAGGGGGCCAGGTCGTAGTCGTGCGTGTTGACGAGCTGCAGCTCCAGCTCCACACCCAGCGTCAGGGGTTCGGAATGGTGGAAGGCCTCAAGCGCCATTGCTGTCTCCTCCTTGGCGGTTGCGTGCCAGAGCTGCCCACCAGGGCTTGGAGCTCTCGCCCGTGCGGTAGATGGCCACGGTGGCCAGGATGGCGCCCAGCACCTCCATGAGCAAAATGGCCGGCAGGGCCACACCGGCAATCAGGTGGCCGGTGGAAGGCGATGCCATGGCGAACTGCGAGGCAATCAGCAGCGCAATGGCCGACATGGGCGTCATCGCCATGCCTACCCACAGCGCCTGGCGCCAACTGGCACCGCTGCCCACGTTGCCCAGGCCCACGCCCACGGCCTTGGCCAGCAGGCGCACGAGAATCAGGGCCAGCACCACACCGACCACCGGCGCATTCCAGTCGGCCTGAGCGGCCACGGTGGATACCAGCACGAACATCAACATGGTCAGCATGGACGAGGCGCTGCCCAACTGCCGAGGCCAGGCCCAGGGGCGCGGGTGCATCTGCTTGATCAGCATGCCTGCCAGCAAAGCCGCCAACGGCGCAGAGCCGCCCATATGGGCGGCCACCGTGGTGGCCGCTGCCACCAGGGCGAGCAGCAACATGGAGGTGTTCTCGCTCGTGGGGCTCATGATGCGCAGCGCCGAGCGCAGTACCAGCGCCAGCACGGCCGCCACGAGGATGGACACGCCCAGCACCACCAGCACGGGGGACAGGCGATCCACCAGCGTGACGCTGCTGCGGTTGATGAGTTCGGAATGTGCGCTGCCCAGCGTCAAGGCATACAGGGTGGACAGCGTGGCCAGCACGATGGCGCGCTCGGTCACCGGGCCTGCGGCCTGGGTATCGGCCACCACGCGCGTGAGCACGGCGGGCGATGCGGCCAGGGCGACGAGCGCCAGCGGTATGGCGGCGCGCTCAGGCACGTCCAGCCACAGCAGCACCCAGTACACGGCAAAGTAGGTCAGTGCAGACTCGGCAATGCTCTGCACCAGCACCATGGGGTTGTGGCGGAACCAGCGCAGCGGTGTGCGGCCCCCGCATTCGAACAGCACGATGGCCATGCCCAGCTCCAGCAGAAACAGGCCGATGCCCTGCAGCGGCCAAACCGCGCCGCTGAAGCCCGCTAGCCCGGCCACGGTGCCCACGAGCGAGTAGCCAACCACCTTGGGCAAGCCCACATGGCGTTGGAACAGATAGCCGGTGAGCGCAGCAACGGCCAGCAGCAGCGACCATTGCACCGTGGGCAGTCCGGCCGAGGGGCGCAGCCACTGCGCCCAGAAGGTAAGGATTTCGTTCATGTCATTGTGTCTCCGCGTCGATCGGGGGTGGCCCAAAGGGGGCGGTCAGGCAATGGGCATCGCCGCCTGCGGTGGCAGGGGGCGGGCGGTGGCAGGAAACCTGCCAAGGAATTTACATGCCAAACACCGGCCAGGGTGTAGGACAGAGGGCTTTGTACGCCACTACGGGCGCACTGGCCAGAAAAACCCTATGGGTGCGCTGCGCAGGCGTGAACGGATCGCGTGGTAGATCCGCGAGCGATCCACGCCACTGACGTTTTGCGCGCGCAGCGCCAGCCGGAAAGCCAGCACAAAGCTGACGCCCACGTTCAGTGCGCCATTGAGGGGAATCAACGCCACAGCCCACCAGAACGCAGGCATGTGCAGGCTTTGCAGGCCCAGGCTGGCGGTGGCCGCGCCCAACTGCCCGGAGGACAGCGTCACGTGGCGCACGTCCAGCCCCAGGCCGAAAAAACCCGCCACCGCAGGTGTCAACCCCAGCATGAAGCCCAGCGAGATGTTGGCCGCAAAGCCAGAAATGTTGTCACGCAGAAAGCCTGCCCAGCGCGCGGCCCGCTGCGCACCCAGCCAGTGTGTGATGCGCGGGTTGTAGCGCAGGGCCGAATCCAAGCGGTGCAGGACGAACCAGTTTTCCGTCCACCCGGCGACGATGCTGGACGCAAACAGCAGCACCCCGGTGAATGCCGCAAACAGCACCGAGGGGCCGAGCAGGTGCAGCGAGTCGAGCACATGCAGTGCCTTGTCCTCGCTGAGGAAGGGAGCCCCCAGGACCGATGCCAGTCCCAGCGTCAGCAGCAGCGCCGCGGGATACACCACCAGCACGTTGCCCAGCACGGCTGCCACCTGCGAGCGCACCAGGTGCGTGACCTCGTCCACGAAGGACTGCACGGCGCTGTCGGAGTCAAGCTCCTTGAGCTTGGCGGCCATGGCCGGTGCCGTCATGGCGGGCTGCTTGGTCGCCACGGTGAAATGCAGCAACTGGATCAGCACAAAGCTCAGGGCATAGTTCACGCCCGCCAGAAAGCCACCCCAGAAGGCCGACAGCGCCAGCGCATACAGCCCAAACTTGACCAGCGTGGTGAAGGCCATCACCGCGCCGCCCCCGGCGGCCTTGCCCACCATGGCGCGGTATTCGGCCGGGGTGCGGGTGATGTAGTGCTCGCCGGTCTCGGCGCTGCGCTCGGCCACCTTGGCCGCCAGCAAGGATGAATTGGCACGCAGCAGCGCGCGCAGGCTGCGCCGCTCCTGCCCCACCTTGACGAGCTGTGCCAGCAACTGTGCGGCGCTCAGGGCCAGGGTGGGCGAGAGCACGCAATCGAGCAGCGCACGCACGCGCAGGATGCGCTCGCGCAACTGGCGCACACGAAACACCAGGCCCACCGAGATGCCGCTGTCCTCGAAATGCTGGTACACCGTGGCGGCAGCGGCGCGGCAGGCTTCGAGCCGCTCGCGCAGGCGCTGCGCCGCCTCGTCCAGCCGCTCGGGCGTGCGCAGGCCGTGCAGCACCTCCACGCGCAGGCTTTCCACGTCGCGGATCAGCGCGTGGAACGGTTGGGACTCGCGCGCCTGCTCGCTCATGCGCAGGCGCAGGTCAGGGGCAAAGCCGGTGGACAGGATCTGCCCGGCGCAGTAGGTGATGGCGTCCAGCAGCGCGGTCTTCCACTGCAGCCCTTGGTTGTCCGGGCCGGCCAACAGGCGCACCAGCCGGTTGAGCTGCGGCTCGGGTACCGCGGCCAGCCACTGGGCGTCAAAGGCCGTGGGCAGCGCCAGGCTGAACAGCTCCGAGGCGTCCAGCGTCTCGGGGCTGCCGGGCAGCAGCTTGTGGCGCAGGCGTGCAGCCATTTCGCTGACCATGGCGTTGCGCGGCGCAAAGCCAAAATCGGCCAGCAAGGTGGTGATGTCCACCGTCTCCACCAGCACCTGCCACCAGGCCTGCAGGCGCGATTGCAGCTCCGGGCGCGCATCCACCGCATCGATGAAGGCCTGCACCCGGTCAAGTGTGGCCGGGACGGACGCCTGGTCCCCGCGTACCCAGCCCGTCAGCTCCAGCAGCCACAGGTGGCGCTCGGCCAGGCCTGCGCCGGGGTTCAGCCGGGCCAGCAGCTGTTCCAGCTCGGCCGTTGCGGTGGTCAGGGGCGCATTCAATGCAGCACCCTCGCACCCAGGGGAGCGCTGGTGGGGCCCGTACCTGTGGCTTCCAGCAGGAACAGCGGGATGGGCACTTCGAACGCTTCGCCGTCCTCCCCCACGCAGTGGTAATGGCCGTGCATGGTGCCCGTGGGCGTACGCAGGGGGCAGCCGCTGGTGTACTGGAAGGATTCGCCCGGTTGGAGCAGGGGCTGTCGGCCCACCACCCCCAGGCCCTTGACCTCCTGGGTATGCCCCAGGGCGTCGCTGATGACCCAGTGCCGAGAGATCAGTTGCGCTGCCACCGTGCCCTGGTTGATCACCGTGACCGTGTAGGCAAACTGGTAGTCGTCCTGGGCCGGGTCGGATTGGCCGGCCAGGTATTCGGGTTGGACTTCGACGCTGAAAGCATGCTTGGGGCTCATGTCGCGAATGGTAACTGCGACAATGGCGCCATGAGCCCCACCTACCGCATTGCCCCCTCGATCCTGTCCGCCGACTTTGCCCGCCTGGGCGAGGAAGTGCGCAGCGTCATCGCCGCCGGTGCCGACTGGATCCATTTCGACGTGATGGACAACCATTACGTGCCCAACCTGACCTTTGGCCCCATGGTGTGCCAGGCGCTCAAGCCCCATGCCGTCACGCCCGCAGGCCAGGCCGTACCCATCGACGTGCACCTGATGATCCAGCCCGTGGACGCACTGGCCGCCGCCTTTGCCGAGGCCGGTGCCGACTACATCAGCTTCCACCCTGACGCCTCGGGCCATGTGCACCGCAGCATCCAGGCCATCCGCTCCAAGGGCGTCAAGCCGGGGCTGGTGTTCAACCCCGCGCAGCCGCTGGACGTGCTGGACTGGGTGATCGATGACATCGACCTCATCCTCATCATGAGCGTCAACCCCGGCTTTGGCGGCCAGAGCTTCATCGACTCGGCACTGCGCAAGATCGAGGCCGTGCGCAAGCGCATCGACGCCAGCGGCAAGGACATCCGGCTGGAGGTGGACGGCGGCATCAAGCAGGAGAACATCCGCCGCGTGGCCGACGCTGGGGCCGACACCTTCGTGGCGGGCAGCGCCATTTTTGGCAAGCCCGACTACCGCAGCGTGATCGACGCCATGCGGGCGCAGCTGGCGTGATGCAGGTCCCCTTGCAAGTAGGGGCGCTGGACGCCGCGATCATCGACCTTGACGGCACCTTGGTGGACACCCTGGGCGACTTTGCCGGGGCCCTGGGCCGCATGCTGCATGACCTGGCCTTGCCGCCGATCGACGCGACGCAGATCGAACGCATGGTGGGCAAGGGATCGGAGCATTTGCTGCGTTCAGTGCTCAATCATGTGCTGGCGCCCATGGATGAAGCGCAACGCGCTATCAAAATCGAAGCATTGTTTGCGCAGGCCTGGGCCAGTTACCAGGCACACTACCGCGCCATCAACGGCCAGTGTGCCCAGGTGTACCCCGGTGCGGACCAGGGTTTGCAGGCGCTGCGTGCGCGTGGCCTGCGCCTGGCCTGTCTGACCAACAAGCCGCACGCGTTTGCGGTGGACTTGTTGCACGCCAAGGGGCTGGCGGGGCATTTCGAGCATGTGTTCGGCGGCGACAGCTTTGAGCGCAAGAAACCCGACCCGCTGCCCCTGCGCAAAACCTGCGAGGCCCTGGGCACCCAGCCTGCGCGCACCCTGATGGTGGGCGACTCCAGCAACGATGCCCAGGCCGCCCGCGCGGCCGGCTGCCCGGTGGTGCTGGTGACCTACGGTTACAACCACGGCCAAGACGCCCGCAGCGTGGATGCGGACGGCTGGGTGGATTCGCTCGCGCAGCTGGCGTAGGTCAGGCCGCCAGGCGGCGCTGCGCACCGTGGCCCGGCAGTGTGGTTGGCGCAGGCGTGGGCGCAGGCGCCGCTGCTTGCTCCATGCGGCTGCGTGCCGCAGCGCTGCTGCCCGTGCCCGTGTGGAACACGGACATGGCCTGTACCAGTTGCGCCGCCTGGTTGCGCAGGCTGTCTGCGGCGGCAGCGCTTTCCTCGACCAGCGCGGCGTTCTGCTGCGTGGCCTGGTCCATCTGGGTGATGGCCTCACCCACCTGGGCCACGCCCTGGCTTTGCTCGCTGCTGGCGGCGCTGATCTCGCCCATGATGTCGGTCACGCGGCGAATGGCGCCCACTACCTCCTGCATGGTGGCGCCTGCGCGGTCCACCTGCGCAGAGCCGGCCTCCACTCGCTCGGTGCTGGCGCTGATGAGTTGTTTGATTTCCTTGGCCGCTTCGGCGCTGCGTCCGGCCAGCGAGCGCACCTCGCTGGCTACCACGGCAAAGCCCCGGCCCTGCTCGCCGGCACGGGCGGCTTCCACGGCGGCGTTGAGCGCCAGGATGTTGGTCTGGAAGGCGATGCCGTCGATCACGCTGATGATGTCCGCAATCTTGTTGCTGGCCGCGCTGATGCCCTTCATGGTCTGCACCACCTCGGCCACCACCTCGCCGCCCTGCTGAGCCACGCTGGAAGCGTTGACCGCCAGTTGGTTGGCCTGGCGCGCGTTGTCGGCGTTCTGGCGCACGGTGGAGCCCAGTTGCTCCATGGATGCGGAGGTTTGCTCCAGCGCGCTGGCCTGTTGCTCGGTGCGTGCCGACAGGTCGTTGTTGCCCTGGGCAATTTCGTTGCTGGCGGTGGCCACGCCTTCGGCGTTGCGGCGCACGTCGCACACGATGGATGCGAGCTTGGCCTGCATGTGGGCCAGGGCCTGCAGCAGTTGACCGGTCTCGTCACGGGCCGTGGTGGACAGCGGCTGGGTCAGGTCTCCGTCGGCGATCTTCTCGGCGGCGCGCATGCCCTGGCGCAGCGGGGTGACGATGGAGCGCGTCACCATCCAGGCCATGAAGGTGCCCAGCGCAATGGCCGCCAGGGCGCCCACGCCCAGCAGCGTCTGGCTGGCGCTGGCCATGGTGGCCGTGTCCTGCTGGCTGGCGCTCAACTGGCTGGCCATGAAGGAGCGCAGCGCGTCCAGTGCCTGCAGGTACTTGTTGGCCAGGGGGCGCAGTTGCTGGTCCACCATGGCGGGAATGGTCGGCTCGCCGCCACGGTGCAGTTCGCGGATCTCGGCCAGCTTGGCGAGGTAGGTGTCACGCGCCGTGGCGATGTCGGCCAACAGTGCCTTGCCGCGGCTGTCCTGCACCAGTTCCTCGATGCGCTTGACCTTGCCCTCGGTGGCCGTGGCGGTGGTCTTCATCTCGTTGGTGAGTTGTTCCATGTAGGCCGTGTCGATGGCCTTGAGGAAGGCTTCGGTACGCACCCAGTTCAGCCGGATGTCCGAGGCCCAGTCTTCCACCAGCGTGCGCTGTTCGATCTCGCGCGTGGCCACGCGTTCGCTGGCGTCCTTGAGCACGCCGATGCGCCACATGCCGCCCAAGGCAATGATGGCAGTGATCAACAGGATGACGCCAAAACCCAGGCCCAGACGGGGGCCGACGCGGAGGTTGCTGAAATTCATGGTGGTCTCGGATATCGGGTATTGGGTAACGATGGAGCAGACAGGCGTGGGCGGCTGGAGCATGTGTCTCCTGCCTGGAACCTCGCTGGCGCTGGGGCTGGGCGTCTGAGGGTCAGCTTATCGGGGCGAGGAGGTGCGTGCTATTCGCGCAATCCTCTATAAAGTGTCGACCAGGCGACACCTCGGCCACGCACCAATGAAAAGACCTGCCGCATGGACAGGTCTTGGTGCTCAGGACTGTGGCTGGAGCATCACTTGGCGCCCAGCATGGCGTCCTTGAGCTTCCAGTCGGCAGGGTTCTGGCCAAACCAGATCGACATCAGCGCCTTGAAGAAGGCAGGGTCCTTGAAGGGTTCGGACTGCAGCTTGCCTTTGGCCCAGATGCTCAGGCCCTTGGCGGGGTCCCATTCCAGCGCGCACACATCGCCGGGGGCAAAGGACTTGTTGGCGGCAAAAATCTCGCCCATCTTGATCATTCCCGGAATGATCTTGGACATCTCCGCCTTGCTGGTGTTGTCCTCAATGCCCCGGGTGAGCAACTTGCCGAAGTCGGCAGAGTTGATCTCGCGCAGGAAGGTCATCGTCAGGCGTTTGGGACCAGGGGCCGCGAGCAGTTCGTCCAGCGACTTCACGGGCTGCGTGGTGTACAGGTCGCCCACATACACCTTGAACGGCCCTTTGTAGCGGATGCCTGCGCCATTGAGCTGGAGTTTGGTGTCCGCGATGGTGATGCTGTCTTCCAGCTTGATGCCGGAAATCTCCACGGCTGCCAGCGACGCCGAGGCCCAGCATAGGCCGGTGGCAAGAAAAAGGGCGTGCAGTGCTTTGCGCATAAAGATCCTCACGAAAAAGAACGAGCGTTCGCTTAATGAAACAAATTGTGCCCATCTGGGGGAGGGCGCGCATCAGGGTTTCCATGGGGGAGCGGCTCCTGACCTTGCGCTCTGGGGGCGACTGGACGCAACCGCATTTGCTACACTGCACGCATGTTCATCCACCGCGTGTTCATCACAGGTCGCAGCGACCGGGGAGCCTGGCCCTGGCGCAAGCCTGTCTGCCTGAACACCTGACCGGCACCCGGGAGCCTCCCGGCGTGCACCCTGGGCCCCGCAGCGGGCCTGACCCATGAACTGCGGTGCGCTCCCATCCAACGGGAAGCCGCCCCGCCCGAGCAGGGAGCCTCCCCCGTGATCACCGAACTTGAATTTCAAAGCCTTGCGCGCGAAGGCTACAACCGCATTCCGCTGATCGCGGAAGCCTTCGCCGACCTGGAAACCCCCTTGTCCCTGTACCTCAAGCTGGCGCACACGCGTGACGGCGGCAAGTACAGTTTTTTACTCGAATCCGTGGTGGGGGGCGAGCGTTTTGGCCGCTACAGCTTCATCGGCCTGCCCGCACGCACCTTGCTGCGCTCGCGTGGCTTTGGCGCCGATGCCGTCACCGAGGTGGTGACCGACGGCCAGGTGGTGGAGAGCGCGCCTGGCAACCCGCTGGACTTTGTGCAGGCCTACCAAAAGCGCTTCAAGGTCGCCCTGCGTCCCGGCCTGCCGCGCTTTTGCGGCGGCCTGGCGGGCTACTTCGGCTACGACGCGGTGCGCCATATCGAAAAGAAGCTGGAGCACACCTGCCCGCCCGACACCCTGGGCATGCCCGACATCCTGCTGCTGCAATGCGAGGAGTTGGCCGTCATCGACAACCTCTCGGGCAAGCTCTACCTCATCGTCTATGCCGACCCAGGCCAGACCGAGGCCTATGCCCGCGGCAAAAAGCGCCTGCGCGAACTCAAGGACCAGCTCAAATACTCGGTGAGCGCCCCGGTGGTCAAACCCACGGAAAGCCACCCCGCCCAGCGCAGCTTTGCCAAGCAGGACTACCTGGCTGCCGTGGAGCGCGCCAAGGAACTGATCGCGGCAGGCGACTTCATGCAGGTACAGGTGGGCCAGCGCATCCACAAGCGCTTTGAGGCCTCGCCGCTGTCGCTCTACCGCGCATTGCGCTCGCTCAACCCCTCGCCCTACATGTACTACTACCACCTGGGCGACAGCCATGTGGTGGGCGCCAGCCCCGAGATTTTGGTGCGCCAGGAAAGTACGCCCGAGGGCCAGAAGGTCACCATCCGGCCCCTGGCAGGCACGCGCCCGCGCGGTGCCACGCCCGAACTGGACAAGGCCGCCGAGATCGAACTGGTGAACGACCCCAAGGAACGCGCCGAGCATGTGATGCTGATCGACCTGGCGCGCAACGACATCGGGCGCATCGCCAAGACCGGCAGCGTGAAGGTGACGGAGGCTTTCGTGGTGGAGCGCTACAGCCATGTGATGCACATCGTGAGCAACGTCGAAGGCTTGCTGCACGACGGCATGACCAGCATGGACGTGCTCAAGGCCACCTTCCCCGCAGGTACGCTCACTGGTGCGCCCAAGGTACATGCCATGGAGCTGATCGACCAGCTCGAACCCGTCAAGCGCGGCGTGTATGGCGGCGCCTGCGGCTACCTGAGCTACGCGGGCGACATGGACCTGGCCATCGCCATCCGCACCGCCATCGTCAAGGACGGGCAGCTCTATGTGCAGGCCGCCGCAGGCGTGGTGGCCGATTCCGTGCCCGAGATGGAGTGGCGCGAAACAGAACACAAGGCCCGCGCCCTGCTGCGCGCCGCAGAACTGGTAGAGGAAGGACTGGAATGAACCGCGCGATCGACAACACCCAGCACTGCACCACCATGGAAGACGTGCGCCGTCACATCGACGCCCTCGACGACGTGCTGGTGCCCCTGCTGGTGACCCGTGGCGGTTACATGACGCAGGCCGCGCGCATCAAGAACGACGCCAACCAGGTGCGCGACGAGGAGCGCATCGAGGCCATCGTGGCGCGCGTGCGCGCCCGTGCGGCCCAGGAAGGCGGCCAGCCCGACGTCATCGAGGCCATCTACCGCAGCATGATGGAGGCCTACATCGCCTTCGAACACCGCGAATTCGCGCGCCTGCGTGCGCCTTCGCAAGGGAGCCAGCCATGAAGCTCTTGATGATCGACAACTACGACAGCTTCACCTACAACATCGTCCAGTACTTCGGTGAACTGGGTGCCGATGTGGAGGTGTTCCGCAATGACGAGATCACCATCGAGGGCGTCGCCGCGCGCGCACCTGATCGCCTGGTGATCTCGCCCGGCCCCTGCTCTCCGTTGGAAGCTGGTATCTCGGTGGCTGCCATCCAGCACTTTGCCGGCAAGCTGCCCATCCTGGGCGTGTGCCTGGGGCACCAGAGCATTGGCGCGGCCTTTGGCGGCCGCATCATCCGCGCGCAGCAACTCATGCACGGCAAGACCAGCGTCATCACCACCACGCAAAAGGGCGTGTTCGCTGGGCTGCCCGCGCAGTTCACGGTGAACCGCTACCACTCACTGGCCATCGAGCGCGCGAGCTGCCCCGAGGTGCTGGAGATCACCGCCTGGACCGAGGACGGCGAGATCATGGGCGTGCGCCACAAGGAGCTGCCCATCGAGGGCGTGCAGTTCCACCCCGAGAGCATCCTCACCGAGCACGGCCACGCCATGCTGCGCAACTTCCTGGAGCAGCGGTCGTGAGCATCGAGACGCACCAGCTGCTGATGTTCATCGCCGCTGGCTGGCTGCTCAACCTCACGCCAGGGCCGGACGTGCTCTACATCGTCTCGAACGCGCTGCGTTCGGGCACGCGGGTCGGCATCGTGGCCGGGCTGGGCATCACGGCGGGGTGCTTCGTACACGTCTTCGCCGCGGCCGTGGGCGTGGGGGCGCTGCTGGCCACCTCGGCCACGGCGTTCACCGTGCTCAAGTGGCTGGGCGCCGCCTACCTGCTTTGGATGGGTGTGCGCATGCTGTTCTCCCGCGCCGGGGGCGGCAATGGTGCCGCCATCGCCGCCGCGCAGGCCGCACCGCAGCAGGCGGTATCGCTGCGCGGCGTGTTCCTGGGCGGGTTCTGGACCAATGTGCTCAACCCCAAGGTCGCCATCTTTTTCCTCGCCTTCGTGCCGCAGTTCATCGCCCCCGCCACCGAAAACAAGGCCCTGGCCTTCGTGCTGCTCGGGGTGCTGTTCAACGTGAACGCCATTCCTGTGAATGCGCTGTGGGCGCTCGCTGCCTCGTGGATGGCGCGGCGCGTGGGCGCCGTGCAAAAGGGCATGCACTGGCTCGATCGCGTGGCGGGCGCCATGTTCATCGGCTTCGGACTCAAGCTGGCCTTCACCGAGCAACCCAGCGCTTAATCGACAGAGGAGACTTACCGTCATGTCCATCACCCCCCAGGAAGCGCTGCAGCGCACCATCGAGCACCGCGAAATCTTCCATGACGAGATGCTGCACCTCATGCGCCTGATCATGGGCGGAGAGATGTCGCCCGTGATGATGGCAGCCATCATCACCGGCCTGCGCGTGAAGAAGGAGACCATCGGCGAGATCACCGCTGCAGCGCAGGTGATGCGTGATTTTTCCACCAAGGTGCATGTGCAGGACACCACGCACATGGTGGACATCGTGGGCACGGGCGGCGACGGGGCCCACACCTTCAACATTTCTACCTGTGCCATGTTCGTGGCCGCCGCTGCCGGGGCCAAGGTCAGCAAGCACGGTGGGCGCAGCGTCTCCAGCAAGAGCGGCAGCGCCGACGCCCTGGAAGCGCTGGGCGTGCACATCAACCTCAAGCCCGAGCAGATCGCGCAGTGCATCGCCGAGATCGGCATCGGCTTCATGTTCGCGCCCAACCACCACCCTGCCATGAAAAACGTGGCGCCCGTGCGCAGGGAGCTGGGCGTGCGCACCATCTTCAACATCCTGGGGCCGCTGACCAACCCGGCGGGCGCGCCCAATATCCTTATGGGCGTGTTCCATCCCGACCTGGTGGGCATCCAGGTGCGCGCGCTGCAACGCCTGGGCGCCGAGCATGCCGTGGTCGTCTATGGCCGCGACGGCATGGACGAAGTGAGCCTGGGCGCCGCCACGCTGGTGGGTGAGCTCAAGAACGGCGAGATCACCGAGTACGAAATCCACCCCGAGGACTTCGGCCTGCAGATGGCCAGCAACCGCGCACTTAAGGTCGAAACGCCCGAGCAGTCGCGCGACATGCTGCTGGGCGTGCTGGCGGGCGATACGGGTCCCGCGCGCGAAATCGTGTGCCTCAACGCCGGTGTCGCGCTGTACGCCGCCAACGTGGTGCCCACCATGGCCGAGGGCATTGCCCAGGCGCGCGCCGCCATCGACGCGGGCGCGGCAAAAGCCAAGCTCGATCAGCTCGTCACGCGCACGCACGCGCTGGCGGTGGCCTGAGATGGAGAACAACCCCCTGCGCCGCTGCGCGGCTTCCCCCTTCTCTCACGCTTCGCGTGGGAAGGGGGACAACGCCAGCGCGGCGGGGCGGCCCTTGCGCGGCGTCTGCTGGTCTCGGCCGCGCCGGTCTCATGGGCCACGAATGGCGCACAACGCCATGGAGCACTGAGGTGTGGCAAGACCCTGGCCTGTGGATTGCGCTGGGTGTCTCGGCGCTGTTCATCGTCGTGGGCGTCGCCATGCACCGCGTGTTCGTCAAGATTCTGAAACAGCCCCCTGCAGGGGCCGACAAGGCAGCTCCCCATGAGTGACATCCTGAACAAAATCGTCGCCGTCAAGCACGAAGAAGTGGCCGCCGCGCAAAAGCGCCTGTCCCTGGCCACCATCCGCCAGGACGCCGAGAGCCGCGTGCTCACGCGCGACTTCGAAGGCGCGCTGCGCGCCAAGATCGCCAAGGGCCAGGCGGCCGTGATCGCCGAGATCAAGAAGGCCAGCCCGAGCAAGGGCGTGATCCGCGCCGACTTCATTCCCGCCGACATCGCCCAGAGCTACGCCGAGGGCGACGGCCAGGTCAGCGCGGCCTGCCTGTCGGTGCTGACCGACAAGCAGTTCTTCCAGGGCAGTGTGGACTACCTCAAACAGGCGCGCGCGAGCTGCCAGCTCCCCGTGCTGCGCAAGGACTTCCTCGTGGACCCGTACCAGGTGTATGAGGCCCGCGCCATGGGGGCCGACGCCATCCTGCTGATCGCCGCCTGTCTGGATGACGCGCAGATGGCGGACTTCGAGGCCATCGCGCGCGGCCTGGACATGGCCGTGCTGGTGGAGGTGCACGACCGCGCCGAGCTGGAGCGTGCGCTCAAGCTCAAGACCCCGCTGGTCGGCATCAACAACCGCAACCTGCGCAGCTTCGAGGTCACGCTCGACACCACGTTGGGCATGCTCAAGGATGTTCCCAAAGATCGCCTGCTGGTCACCGAGTCGGGCATCCTCACACCGGCCGACGTGAAGACCATGCGCGACGCGGGTGTGCACGCCTTCCTGGTGGGCGAGGCCTTCATGCGCGCGCCGGAGCCCGGCCTCGAACTGGCCAAGCTCTTTGCTTGATATTCAAAATTGATAGCTGCTCGCGCTTTATGGATAAGCGCTGGAGGCCATTTTGACCATGAATGATCCGCAGAGCGCCCCCACGCTGCTGCTCAGCGCCGACCCGGCCGACTGGCCCGTGGCGCCGGGCTGGCAGCCGCTGGTGCAAGATTTCTTCGCCAGTACGGCTGGCCATAGGCTGCTGGGCTTTCTGCAGGCGCGACTCGATGCTGGGGCCACCATTTTTCCGCCGCGCCCTTTGCGCGCGCTGGAGCTGACTCCGCCCGAAGACGTGCGTGTGGTCATCCTGGGGCAAGACCCCTACCATGGTCGGGGCCAGGCCGAGGGGCTGGCGTTTTCGGTGGCGCCCGGCGTGGCGCTGCCGCCTTCGCTGCGCAACATCTTCAAGGAACTGCAGCGCGACCTGGGCACACCAGCGCCCGCCTGGCCGCAGCCCGGCGGCAGTTTGGTGCAATGGGCGCGCAACGGCGTGCTGTTGCTCAACACCACGCTCACGGTGGAAGAGGGCCGCCCCGCCAGCCACGCGGGACAGGGCTGGGAGCTGCTGACCGACGCCGTCATCCGCCACGTGGCCCAGGGGCCGCGGCCGGTGGTCTTCATGTTGTGGGGCTCGCACGCGCAAGGCAAGCGCGCCGTCATTCCACAGGACCGAGGTCACCTGGTGCTGTGCGCCAACCACCCCTCACCGCTGTCGGCGCTGCGCCCACCCGTGCCTTTCATCGGTTGTGGGCACTTTGGTCAGGCGCGGACGTTTCGGTTGCAACAAGAGGGCGGCCGGTAGTATCGTTTCTCCGCGCGGGGACGGTTCTCCGCGCAGACTCTTCAGGTGACGCCATGGATCCGCTGCTTTCGCGCCTTTCCGATTCGCTGGCCAGTGCGCGGTCGCTCGAAGATCTGGCGCGGCCCTTGCTGGAAATGCTGGAGGAAGTCACCCGCATGGAGGCCACCTACCTCACGCGGATCGACTTTCAGCAGTCCTTGCAGCATGTGCTTTATGCGCGCAACTCCAGGCAATTGGAGATACCGGAAGGCCTGGCCGTGCCCTGGGGAGACACCCTGTGCCGCCGAGCGCTGCAGGAAGGACGCTTCTTCACACAGGATGTACCAGCGTGCTGGGGCGATTCGGAAGCGGCGGCCAGCCTGGGCATCCAGACCTATGTGAGCGTTCCTGTCAACCTGTCGGATGGCGTGGTGTTCGGAACGCTGTGTGCTGCCAGTTCTAAAGCGGCGCATCTGCCGCAGCACGCTGAGAAGGTGTTGCGCCTGTTTGCCAAGCTCATTGCCCAGCAGGTGGAGCGCGAGCAGTTGCTCCAGGCCCTGCAGCAGCGCAATGCGCAGCTTACCGAGATGGCCTTGGTCGATTCCTTGACCGGCGTGCCCAACCGCCGCGCCCTGTACCAGGAGCTGGAGCGCCTGCTGGCCTGGGCGCGGCGCTCGGGGCGCAGCGTGATGGTGGCGTATGTGGATCTGGATGGGTTCAAGCAGATCAACGACCAGCACGGCCATGAAGCGGGCGATGCGCTGCTGTGCGCAGTGGCCCGCCAGCTGCAGGCCGTGCGCCGCGAGAGCGACTATCTGGCCCGCATGGGGGGCGACGAATTCGTGTTCACCGGGCTGGGCCCGGCCAGCGGTCAGGACGGCACCGAGGCCATCGCAGGCCTGCACCAGCGGCTGGAACGCGCGACAGCCTGCCATGTGGTGCTGCCATCGGCCGCCAAGCTGGACTACCCCGGCGCCAGCATCGGCGTGGTGTGCCTGGATCCCACCAGTTGCACTGTAGATACGGCGCTGCGGCGCGCCGATGCGGCGATGTACGCGGTCAAGAAGCTGCGGCGCAAATGACCCCGCTGAACGGCGGAAATGTCAACCGGGCTGTTGCCCAGAAAGTTCCCCCGCTGCGCCGCACACGGGAAATCGCTGCTTCAGCTCGGCGGCAGACATGGTCTCGGTCAGGTCGATGTTGCGCACGATGGGGATGTACTCGCCCGGCTCGGAAAAGCGGATCAGGGTAGTGATGGCCTGTCAGGTGCCTGAGGCTTTCTGGCAACCGGCCAGCTCTACGCCCAGGGTCAGTTCGCGCTTGCCGTCGTCCGTGCCCTTCCAGGCCATGGCGCGTGTACGCAACGCCTGGAGTCGGGGCAGGGCGGCGGGGTCGATACGCCACAGGTGCACGGTGGACTGGGGGCTTTCGTGCTCGATGAGAGGGCGCATGTCCGCACTGCTGTGCAAGGCCTGCAGCGGGAGCTTTTCTTCCAGCCGCTCGGTGGTGTGGGCGCCGTTGGCAAGCCGCAGTTGACGCGATACCGCGACGGTCAGGACGGCACCATTGGGTGCCAGTTGCAGGCTGGGGCTGTGCACCACGGCGGCGCGCAGGGCGGCGGGCTCCAGCGTTTCCAGCGAGAGCTTGCGCAGCTTCCATAGCGACGAAACGGGCACGCTGCCGCAGCCTGCCAACAAGACGGTGCAGGCCAGGGCCATGGCGCAAAGCCGATGCATGTAGCGCTGAGGCGAATGGGCTGGGTATGTGGATGGCTGGCTGTGGGCCGGTGGGTGAGGTACGTGTGGCATGGTAAAAATTTCTGCTTTGCGATATATTATTATTGTTTTACAGAAATTATCTATGTACTTTTTGCCATGACCTCTTCAAGCTCCATCGCGGTTTCCCCGGTGCACACACGGGGTTTTCAACGCCTGGTCTGGGCTTTGCTGGTGACCAGTTGGGGCATTGCCTTGCTGTCCCTGGGATTGTCCTTGTCACGCTGGGCGGCCATCGGCCATGCCGGGGGCTGGGTGGACTGGTTGCCCATGCCGGTGCTGCCGGTGCCCGCTTTGCTGGCTGGTTTGCAGCCGCCCCTTGCCATGGCGACGCACTGGCGCTGGCTGGGCGCCGCGCTGGAGTGCATTCCTGGCCTGGCGCTGTTCTATACCGTGGGCTGTGTGCACCGTATCTGCCGTGCCTTTTTGGCGGGGACCGTGTTCGGTCCTGAGGTGGTGCGCGGGTTCCGGGGCCTGGGCTGGGGCTTTCTGGCCCTGCTGGCAAGCTCGCTGGTGTACCAGGCGTCGGTCACGGCCTCGCTTTCCTGGCTGGCTTCGGGCCAGAGCGGCGGCCTGGTGGTGCTGGGCCTGGGGTCGTTTGAAATCAGTGTGCTGGTGGTGGGGCTGATGATGCTGTTGCTGGCCCGCGTGCTGGCTGAGGGCGGCCGCCTTCAGGCCGAGGCCGATGCCTTTGTGTGACGGAGCAGCGCATGGGCATTGTTGTCAAGCTGGACCAGATGCTGGTGTTGCGCAAGGTGAAGTCGCGTGACCTGGCGGCGCATGTGGGCATCACCGAGGCCAACCTGTCCTTGCTCAAAAGCGGCAAGGTCAAGGGGGTGCGCTTTGAAACCCTGGCCGCCATTTGCGAATACCTGCAGTGCCAGCCGGGCGACCTGCTGGAGTGGGTGCCCGGTGGCGAGGACGGTGCGGCACTGTGAGGCCGGAGGCCAGCACCCGCCGGTGGGGCGCTGCTGTGGGCTTGTCCTTGCTGCTGCATGCGTTGGCGCTGTCGTGGTGGTGGGGGGCGGCGCGCAGGCCCTTGCATGCGATGTCCGGTGCGGCCTTCCAAGCACCGGCGGGCCGGGCGCCTTCCATGGTGTGGATTGCCACGCTGCCACCGCTGGCGCCCAAAGAGGCATCTGCCGAACTGCATGCGCAGGTTGCTGGTCTGCAGCCTGCACCCAGCGTGCGCACCGCGCCAGCACGCAAAAAGCAGGCAGTTGCCGTGCCCGCCTTGGCCGCCGCGGTCGCGGCGCCGCCTGCCGTCGCACCTCAGGCCGAGGCCCCACTGGCAGCGCCCGCACCGCAGGCCATGGCTTCCGAGCCTGCCAGGCCCTTGCTGGGGGGCTGAAGAACTGCGCAGCGCTGCAGGCGGAACCAGTGCGCAGGAGCGCCAGCAGGCGCGCATTGTTCCGCACCAACGCTGGACAGCCGACGCCGCAAGCAACGGCGCAGCGGGTGGGGACATGCGCCTGACCGAGCAGTACGGCGCCGGGGGCGTGCGGGTCACGCGGGTGCAACGCGGTGCGGCGGTGTATTGCGTGGAGGCGCCTTCTGCCAACCAGCCGCCTGCCATGGGTGCGGCGCCGCGCATCGTGTTGCCGCGCAACTGCTCCTGAGCAGCACAGGCACGGCCTGCACCGTCCAAGGGCTCTTGATGCTATAGATTTGATAGCTATTTGTGCTTGTTTTATGAGCCATAGCGGCTCAAAAGCATTGCATCCCCATAGCTGAAGAAGCGATACTCCTGCGCAATGGCGTGGCGGTACAGGGCCATCACCTGTTCATAGCCTGCAAAGGCACTTACCAGCATCATCAGCGTGCTTTTTGGCAGGTGGAAGTTGGTCACCAGCAGGTCCACCACCCGGAAGCCGAAGCCGGGGGTGATGAAGATGTCCGTCTCGCCCGTGGTCTGGCCGCTGCGCGCCCAGGATTCGAGCGTGCGCACGGTGGTGGTGCCCACGGCCACCACGCGGCCGCCGCGCTGGCGGCAGCGTTCCAGCGCGGCCAGGGTGGCCAGCGGGACGTCGTACCACTCGTGGTGCATGCGGTGTTCGGCCAGGTTCTCAGTCTTGACGGGCTGGAAGGTGCCTGCGCCCACGTGCAGGGTGACGCTGGCCGTTTCGATGCCGCGCGCGGCCAGTGCGGCCAGCACGGTGTCGTCGAAATGCAGCGCCGCTGTGGGCGCGGCCACGGCGCCGGGCGCGCGGGCAAAAACGGTCTGGTAGCGCTGGCTGTCCTGGTCGGCGTTGGGGTCGGCGCCGGTGTGCTGCTGGCGTTCGATGTAGGGCGGCAGCGGCAGGTGGCCGTGGCGCTCCATCAGTTCCCAGGGGCTTTCGCCCGTCGGGCCGTGCAGCGCAAAGCGAAACAGAGGGCCGTTGTCGTCGGGCCAGCGCGAGAGCAGCGTCGCGTCAAAACCGCCCTCCTTGCGCCCGCCGGCCATGTGGATGGTGCTGCCGCTCTGCGGCTTCTTGCTCACCTTCATGTGGGCCACGACCTCGTTGCCCTGGCCGCTGGGGAGCACGCGTTCGATCAGCAGTTCCAACTTGCCGCCGCTGGCCTTCTCGCCAAAGATGCGCGCCTTGACGACGCGGGTGTCATTGAAGACCAGCAGGTCGCCCGGCTGCAGCAGGCCGGGCAGGTCCTTGAAGATGCGGTCCACCGGGGGCAGGCTGCGCCCATCCAGCAGGCGCGAGGCGCTGCGCTCGGTGGCCGGGTGCTGGGCAATGCGTTCGGGGGGCAGTGCGAAATCGAAGTCGCTGAGGGTGAAGGCGCGCGGGGCGCTGGAGGGCAGTTCGGTCATCGGGCTTGAGGGCCGGACAGGCCCGTTCCAAGATTGAAAGGGTGCGCAGTGTAACTGCCGGAGCTACCAGGGCTGGCCCCGGATGCCGCTCCACAAAGTGTGGAGGTCGGGGAAGCGCCACTTGTCGGGGTCTTCCCGCGCCACGATCTTGTCGGTGGTGCCCGCGACAGACAGGTCGATGACTTCGGGCGGAATGCGCAGGTCGGATCTGGTGGAGAAAAACACCTTGACCTTGGGGGTGACGAGCGACGCCACGTTCTGCTCCATCACCACGGCGATGCGGCCCGATTCGAGCCGTACGAGTGAGCCGACGGGGTAGATACCAATGCTCTTGACGAAGGCCTGGAACAGGCGCGGGTCCAAGTGGCCCTTGGTCCACTCTGCCATACGGCGGATGGATTCGGCTGGATCCCAGCCGCGCTTGTAGGGCCGGTCGGACGTGACGGCGTCGTACACGTCGCAGATGGCGGCCATGCGGGCAATGGTGCTGAGCTTGTCGTGGCCCAGGCGGTCGGGGTAACCCGTGCCGTCCATCTTTTCGTGGTGGTGCAGGCAGGCGTCGAGCACAGCGGTCTCGACGCCGGAACCCTCCTTGAGCATCTTCCAGCCCTCCAAGGGGTGGCTCTTGACCAAGTCGAACTCTTCGTCGGTGAGCTTGCCCGGCTTGTTGAGCACGGCCAGCGGAATGGCGGCCTTGCCCAGGTCGTGCACCAGTCCGGCCAAGCCAGCGGTGCGGGTCTGGGCGTCGTTCAGACCGATCTGGCGGGCCAGCGCCACCATCAACGCGCACACGGCCACCGAGTGCATGTAGGTGTACTCATCGGCGGTCTTCAGGCGCGCCAGGCTGATGAGGGCACCGGGGTTGCGCGTGACCGAGTCCGAAATTTCCTGCACCAGGCTGGAGGCCGACTCGGCGTCCACCGCCTTGCCCATGCGGGCCTCCTGGAACATGGACACCACGGCCTCCTTGGCCTGGCCGCAGATTTGGGCGGCGCGGTGCAGTTCGGCCTGCGTGGTGGTGGGGCGCAGGTCGCGCATGGGTGGTGGGGGCTTCTCGGGCTCCACCACCTTCAGGGGCGGCATGGCCACCAGTTCGCCAAAGTCCGTCGCTCTGCGGATCTCGTCTTCTTCCTTACTCACCGAGGGCTTGCCTAGGGCGACGTCCTTGCCGCGCGAGATGTCGATCCAGACTTCCTCCACCGCTGTGGCGCGAATGCGCTCCAAGTCCTTGGGATCGGTCAGCACGAACTTGGTGCGCCAGAAAGGGTGATCCATCCAGGAGCCGCAGAACTCCTGCAGGTACATGCCCAGGGTCAGGTCTTCGACTCGGATGCGCTTGAGCATGGTTCGGACAAAGGGGCGAAGAGGAAACAGAAAGACACAGGTCTGCGTCCATGGTAGCCTTTTTCCCCCCCACTGTGTTGATGCACTGCCGTAATCCGATGCCTGCCACCCCCAGTCCCGCCCAGCAAGCCCTGCGCAAGCTGGGGCTGTTACGCGACATCGATCTGGCCCTGCACCTGCCGCTGCGCTATGAGGACGAGACCCGCATCACCCCGCTGCGCAATGCGCGCGACGGCGACACGGTGCAGATCGAGGCCACGGTGACCCACAGCGAGGTGCAGTTGCGTCCGCGCCGCATGCTCAAGGTGATGGTGGACGACGCCACGGGCACCTGCGAGCTGACGTTCTTCAGCTTCTACCCCTCGCACCTCAAGACCCTGGCCGTGGGCGCGCGCCTGCGCATCCGGGGCGAGGTGCGCGGTGGGTTCTGGGGGCGGCAGATGCTGCACCCGGCATTTCGCGTGGCGGGTGGGGAACTGCCCACTGCGCTGACGCCGGTGTACCCCAGCACCGCAGGCCTGCCCCAGCCGTACCTGCGCCGCGCCATTGCCACGGCCCTGCAGCGCGCCGACCTGTCGGAAACGCTGCCCCCCGGCGCCCAGCCGCCCTTGGCGCGATTCATGGGTCAAAATGGCCTGCAACGCCCGTATAGTCTGCGCGAGGCGCTATTTTTTTTGCACCACCCTGCGCCCGATGTGGCCCTGGCCACGCTCGAAGACCACAGCCACCCGGCCTGGCAGCGCCTCAAGGCCGAGGAGCTGCTGGCCCAGCAGCTCACCCAATGGCAGGCCCGGCGCGAGCGCGACCGGCTGCGCGCGCCGGTGTTGCGTGCGGCAGACGCAGGCGCTGCCGCGGCGCCGCTGCACGCGCAACTGCTGGCCCAACTGCCTTTTGCGCTCACGGCCGCACAGCAGCGCGTGGGGGAAGAAATTGCCGCCGACCTGGCCCGCCCCGTGCCCATGCACCGCCTGTTGCAGGGCGATGTGGGCGCCGGCAAGACCGTGGTGGCCGCGCTGGCGGCCTGCCGCGCCATCGAGGCCGGTTGGCAATGCGCGCTGATGGCGCCCACCGAGATCCTGGCCGGGCAGCACTTTGCCAAGCTTGTGGGCTGGCTGGAGCCGCTGCTGGCTGCGCGCGGCCAGCGTGTGGCCTGGCTGGCAGGCGGCCAGAAGAAGAAGGAGCGCGCCACCATGCTGGAACAGGTGCACAGCGGCGAAGCCGCCCTGGTGGTGGGCACGCACGCTGTCATCCAGGAGCAGGTACGGTTCAAGAACCTGGCGCTGGCCATCGTGGACGAGCAGCACCGCTTTGGCGTGCTGCAGCGCCTGGCACTGCGCCGCAAGCTGGCGGAGGGCATCGACGCCGGGCCGCCCCAAGGCGATGCAGCCCCCTCGGGGGGCAGCGACCCGCGCAGCGGCGGAGCGTGGGGG
Organism: Simplicispira sedimenti; assembly: GCF_022760965.1. NCBI lineage: Bacteria > Pseudomonadati > Pseudomonadota > Betaproteobacteria > Burkholderiales > Comamonadaceae > Simplicispira > Simplicispira sedimenti. Next base: position 137,246 of record NZ_JAKVIJ010000006.1, on the reverse strand, counting down.
GCCTTGGTGCCCATGGAGCCCCACATGCTGATGATGAGCGCCACGCCCATCCCGCGCACGCTGGCCATGAGCTACTACGCCGACCTGGACGTGTCGGTGATCGATGAACTGCCGCCTGGGCGCACGCCCGTGGTCACCAAGCTCATCGCCGACAGCCGCAAGGACGAGGTGATCGAGCGCATCGGCGCCCAGGTGGCGGCCGGGCGCCAGGTGTACTGGGTGTGTCCGCTGATCGAGGAGAGCGAGGCGCTGGACCTGTCGAACGCCACGGCAACGCACCAGGAGCTGAGCGAGTCCCTGCCCGGCGTGCTGGTGGGCCTGCTGCATTCGCGCATGCCAGCGGCCGAGAAGAAGGCTGTCATGGCGCAGTTCAGCGCCGGGCAGATGGGCGTGCTGGTCAGTACCACCGTCATCGAGGTGGGGGTGGACGTGCCCAATGCGTCGCTCATGGTCATCGAGCACGCCGAGCGCTTTGGCCTGTCGCAACTGCACCAGTTGCGGGGCCGCGTGGGGCGCGGCGCTGTGGCCTCGGCCTGCGTGCTGCTCTACGCCACCAACGACAGTGGCCGCGTGGGCGAGACCGCCAAGGAGCGCCTGCTCGCCATGCAGGAGACCAACGACGGTTTCGAGATCGCCAGGCGCGATCTGGAGATCCGCGGGCCCGGCGAATTCCTGGGCGCACGCCAATCGGGCGATGCGCTGCTGCGCTTTGCCGACCTGGCCACCGACACCGCCCTGCTCGAATGGGCCCGCGCCCTGGCGCCCGCCATGCTGGACCACCACCCTGACCTGGCCCGCCAGCATGTGGCGCGCTGGTTGGGCGGGCGGCAGGACTACCTCAAGGCGTAGGGGTGTCGCCAGGTGTCGGGCCGACCGCCAGGTGGGCTTCTTCCCAGGCCTCGATGGGCATGGGCCGGCCCAGCAGATAGCCCTGGCAGATTTGGCAGCCGTGCTCGACCAGAAAATCCCGGTGGGCAGCGGTCTCCACGCCCTCGGCCACGACTTTCAGCCCCAGCGCATCGCTCATCACCAGAACGGCGCGCACGATGGCGTTGCTGGTATTGTCGATCAGCATGTCGCGGATGAAGGACTGGTCGATCTTGAGCTGGTCGAAGGGCAGGCGCTTGAGGTAGGACAGCGAGGAGTAGCCCGTGCCGAAGTCGTCCAGCGCAAAGCGGATGCCCAGCTCGCGCAGCTGGTGCATGCGTTCGATGGTGGTGTCGATGTCGCCCAGGATCGCACTTTCGGTCAGCTCCAGTTTCAGCCCGCTGGCGTCGATGCGGTGGCGCTCCAGTGCCGAGCGCAGCTGGGCTGCGAAATCGGCCTGGTGGAACTGCCGCGCGCTCACGTTGATGGCCAGGGTCAGGTGGCGTGTGGCGGGGCTGCGCTGCCAGCGGGCGAGCTGCCGACAGGCGGTGTCCAGCACCCACTGGCCCATGGGCACGATCAGGCCGGTGTCCTCGGCCAGCGGGATGAACTCGGCCGGGGAGATGAACTTGCCGTCAGCGCCGATCCAGCGGATCAGTGCCTCGGCGCCCACCACGGTGCCATGCAGGTCCACCTGTACTTGGTAGTAAAGCTGGAATGCCTGGGTCTCGATGGCGTCGCGCAGCGCCATCTCCAGTGCGGCGCGGGCATCCACGGCGGCCTGCATGGGTGCATCGAAGAGCAGCACGGCGTTGCCACCCTCGTCCTTGGCGCGGTAGAGCGCCACCTCGGCCTGTTTGAGCACAGTGTCGGGTGCGGGCATGCCAGCGCCGAAGAGGGCGATGCCCATGCTCGTGGTGGCGTAGAGGCGCTTGGCGTCTTCCAGGTCGTAGGGGGCGGTGAGCGCCTGGTGCACTTTGCGGGCGATGGTCTGTGCCAGGTCGGAAGGGCCGCCCATGTCGGACACGATGATGCCAAAGGTGTTGCTGCCCAGGCGTGCCACGGTGTTGGTCGCGCCGGTGCAGCCCCGGATGCGCCGCGCCATCTCGCGCAGCAGCCAGTCGCCCGTGGCATGCCCGCGCGTGTCGTTGATCTGCTTGAAGCGGTCAATGTCGATCAGCAGCAGCATCCCTTGGGCCGTGCCCTGCGCGCTGGCCTCAACCGCCTGCTGAAGATGCTCGTGCAGCAGCGTGCGATTGGGCAGGCCGGTCAGCGCGTCGTAGTAGGCCAACTGGTGGACCAGCGCCTCCGATTGCTTGCGCTGTGTGATGTCCACCTTGGTGGAGACGTAGTGTGTGACCTGACCTTCCTCGTCGAAGATGGGTGCGATGGTGGCCATCTCCACGTAGGAACTGCCATCCTTGCGGGTGTTGATGAGCTCTCCGCTCCAGACCTTGCCCGCCTTGAGGGCGTCCCACATGGCGGTGTAGGTGGCCGGCGGGGTGAGCCCCCGGTTGAGGATGCGCGGGTTGCGGCCCAGTACCTCCTCGCGCGTGTAGCCGGTGGAGCGCAGAAAGGCGTCGTTCACGTACTGGATATTGGCCAGCGTGTCGGTAATGACGATGGCCTCGGGGCTTTGCTCTACGGCGGTGGACAGGCGGCGCAGATCGACCTCACGTTTTTCCAGCTCGCTGGCCATGTGGTTGATGCCCTGTTCCACTGCCCGCAGCTCGCTCACGTGCGAGAGGCGCCGGATGCGGGTCTGCAGTCGGCCGGCGGCCACGCTGTCGATGGCGGCCGTGATCTGGCCGGTCCAGGCCTCGATCAGGCCGTAGATGTAAAAGCGCGCCGTCAGCACCGACACCAGTGCAATGCCTGCCAGCAGCAGGATGCGCCACCAGAAACCCTGGTCGATGCGCGCCACCGTGCGGTCCAGCGGTGCGCCGATGGCCACCAGCAGGGGCGTGCGGGAAAAGCGCGGCGACCCGACGCCGTACATGCGGCGGTTGCCATCCAGGCCCTCGATCTCGCTGATGCGACGCCCCTCCTGCAGTGCCCGGAGGAACGGGGCCGCGCCTGCGGGCGCCTGCGCCGTCTGGGGCGGGCGGCTGGCCGCGGGGTGGTAGGAGAGCACCGTGCCGGTGTCGCTCAGCAAGAAGGCGTTCCAGCCCTGCGGCAGCTTGAATTCGGCGATCAGCTTGTCGAACCAGTCCAACTGGATGGATGCAAACAGCACGGCCTTGAGTGTGCCGTCGGCATCGCGCACCGGGTAGCCGAACACCATGCCCGGTTTGCCAGAAATGCGCCCTGTGACGAATTCGCCCGAAGTGATGCCCTCGCCGCTCTGGGCTTCCTGGAACCAGTTGCGGTCCGTCACCGACACCCGCGTTTGCCCAGGACTGGCGCTGCAGAACACCGTGCCGTCGGGCAGGGCCGCGCCGAGGTTGGCGAAGTCCTCCATCGATTGCAGCAGGCGCTGGGCCAGGCCGGAGCAGTCCTGGGGGTCGAGCGACTGCAGGTTGTCTGCGCGCGCCATGATCTGGAAGGTCTGGCGCATGCTGCCCAGGGCGGCGTCTTCGGTCAGCCGCGCTGCCGTCAGCATGCGTGACACCTCGTTTTCGAGGGCCACAATGGCATCCTGACGCCGTTCGCGGTAGTCGAAAAAGGCCATCAGGAAGACGGGGAGGCAGGCCATTCCGATGACACCCCACAGGCGCAGGTGCAGTGAGCGGGGTGTACGCAAGGGCATGATGGGTGCATCATAGGAGAAGATGCCTGTGGTTTGAAGCGCGCTTTTCCCTGGCGCGTGAGGGCATGCAGGCCCGGGCGTGGCCGCGAAAGGCCTGGTTCTTTACACTGTCATCCTCATGACCCTCACCGAACTCAAATACATCGTTGCCGTGGCCCGGGAGAAGCACTTCGGCCGCGCGGCCGAGGCATGCTATGTGTCGCAGCCCACGCTGTCGGTGGCCGTCAAGAAGCTGGAAGAAGAACTCGACGTCAAGCTCTTTGAGCGCAGCGCCAGCGAGGTCAGCGTGACGCCGCTGGGCGAGGAGATCGTGCGCCAGGCGCAAAGCGTGCTGGAGCAGGCCGCCGCGATCAAGGAGATTGCCAAGCGCGGCAAGGACCCGCTGGCGGGGGTGCTCACGCTGGGCGTGATCTACACCATTGGCCCTTACCTGCTGCCCGATCTGGTGCGCCATGCCATCAAGCGCACGCCGCAAATGCCGCTGATGCTGCAAGAGAACTTCACCGTCAAGCTGCTGGAGATGCTGCGCACGGGTGAGATCGATTGCGCCATCCTGGCCGAGCCGTTCCCCGACACCGGGCTGGCCATTGCCCCGCTGTACGACGAGCCCTTCATGGCGGCCGTGCCCAGCTCTCACCCGCTGGCGCAGCACAAGAGCGTGTCGGCCCATGAACTCAAGGCCGAAAACATGCTGCTGCTGGGGGCTGGGCATTGCTTTCGCGACCACGTGCTGGAGGTCTGCCCCGAGTTTGCGCGCTTTGCCAGCAATGCCGAGGGCATCCGCAAGACCTTTGAAGGATCGTCGCTGGAGACCATCAAGCACATGGTGGCCGCGGGCATGGGCGTGACCCTCGTGCCGCGCCTGGCGGTGCCGCGTGACGCGCTGCAATCCACGGCCCGCCGCCGCAAGAGCGACGAGCCGCACATCTGCTACCTGCCCATCCGTGAATCCGACGGCAGTGCGCCGCCCATGCGCCGCGTGGTGCTGGCATGGCGGCGCAGCTTCACGCGCTACGAGGCCATCGCCGCGCTGCGCAATGCCATCTACGCCTGCGAGCTGCCGGGCGTTTCGCGCTTGTCTTGATACCAACACCTCCCTGAGCCGCTGCGCGCCTTCCCCCCTCTCTCGAATCGCTGCGCGATTCGGGTGGGGGAACGCTCCCAGCGCGGCGGGGCGGCCCTTGCGCGGGAGCCCTGGCCTGGGCCGCGCCCGTTTCATCCGCTGTGGGTGGCGCGCATGCGCTATGGACAACTGAAGGGTCAGCTCCCGGCGCAGGGTTTTTGGCACTGGGCGCAGGGCGCCTGCGCTACAGTGTTCCCATGCCTGCGTGGCAAGCCTTTTCTGCACCACCACCTCACAGGAGAAACCATGGCCAAAGCCCCCAAGACCACTGCGCCCAGCATTCACATCGGCATCAGCGACAAGGACCGCGCCGCCATTGCCCAGGGGTTGTCGCGCCTGCTGGCCGACACCTACACCCTGTACCTGACCACGCACAACTTTCACTGGAACGTGACCGGGCCCATGTTCAACTCGCTGCACGCCATGTTCATGGCGCAGTACACCGAGCTGTGGAACGCAGTGGACCCGATCGCCGAGCGTATCCGCTCGCTGGGCCATGTGGCGCCGGGCTCCTACGCCGAGTTCGGCAAGCTCGCCAGCGTGCCCGACGCGCCCACCAAGCCGCCCAAGGCGCTGGACATGGTGCGCATCCTGGTCGAGGGCCACGAGGCCGTGGCGCGCACCGCGCGCAGCCTGTTCGCGGTGGTGGACAAGGCCAGCGACGAGCCCACGGCCGACCTGTTGACCCAGCGCCTGACCGTGCACGAGCAGACAGCCTGGATGCTGCGCTCGTTGCTGGAAGACTGAGACCCCCCGGCCGCGCATGAGCCCCCTCCGCACCCCGGTGGCAGCGGCGCCCGCTGCGGGCGCCGAAATCGAGCTCAAGCTCGCCCTGCCTGCGGGCGGCGGCGCGGCCCTGCTGCGCAAGCTGGCCGCTGTGCCTGCCCTGGCGCGCGTGGCGCCGGTGCGCCAGCAACTGCACAACCAATATTTCGATACCCCGGCGCAGGACCTGCGCGCGCGCCGCGCGGCCCTGCGCCTGCGGCGTGTGCAGGGCGCTGGTGCGGGGGAGCAGTGGCTGCAAACCCTCAAGACCGCTGATGCCGAGCTGTCGGCCCTGAGCCAGCGCGGCGAATGGGAAACGCCCGTGCCCGGCCCCGCATTGCAGCCCAAGGCCCTGCGCGCCGCGCCCCCGTGGCGGCGGCTCGACCCCGACGGCACCCTGCTGGCAGCCCTGCAGCCCTGCTTTACCACCGACTTCGAGCGCACCTGCTGGACGCTGCACCAGCGCGGTGGCGTGGTCATCGAGCTGGCACTGGACCAAGGCCGCATCCACGCGGGCGGGTGCAGTGCGCCCATCGCTGAACTGGAGCTGGAACTGCTGGCCGGCCCGCCCGAGGCCCTGTTCCGCCTGGCGGCGCAGATCGCGCGGCGCGTGCCCGTGCTGCCGCTGTCGGCCAGCAAGGCGCAGCGCGGATTTGCCTTGGCGCAGGGCCTGCTGGATGCACCGCGCCGCGCCCGCCCGCCCGTGCTGGGTGCGCGGCGCCTGCTGCAAGACCTGGCGGCCGCGCTGTTGGGCGAAACCTTTGACCAGTTCTGCACCAACCTGCACGGACTGCTGGATGCCGACCATCCCGAGCTGGTGCACCAGGCGCGGGTCGGCTGGCGTCGCTGGCGCTCGGCGTTGCGGCTGTGTCTGCCAGACCTGTCACTGCCGCAGCCCACCTGGCCCGGCCTGGAGCCCCTGTTGGGCCTGCTGGGCGAGCTGCGCGATCTGGACGTGGCCTGCACCCAGACCTTGCCCGCAGCGCAAGGGGCCTACGTGGACGGCTCCCCCACCCGCGCCGCCGATTGGGAGCGCACGGCGCAAGCCTTCCAGCAGGCTGCTGCCGTGCAGCGCAAGGCGGTGCGCCTGGCGCTGCAGGAGCCCATGACCGGCCAGGCCCTGCTGGGCCTGGTGCAATGGATTGCGGCACTGCCGCAGGCCGCGCCCGCCACACCCCGGCCCGCCCGGCACTGGGCGCGCCAGCGCACCGAGCGCCTGCACCAGCGCTGGAAGAAGGCCCAGCGCAAGGCCAGCGACCCCGCCAGCCTGCACCGCGCCCGCCTGCTGGCCAAGCGCCTGCGCTACACCATCGAAGCCTTGCAGCCCCTGCTGCCGGGCGCCACCCAGCGCTGGCACGCCCAGGCCTTGCAGGCCCAGGAACAGGTAGGCCGTCTGCGCGATGTGCACATGGCCGCGCTGCTGGCAGCGCGTCTGCAGGCGCCGGCCGAGGTGGTGGCGTTCCTGCGCGGCATGGCTGCCGCCTGGGAGCAGACCGTGCTGACGGAAGAGGCCGTGGATTGAGCCGCTGGGGTCTTTTGCCCCTGCGCCGCTGAAGCCGCAGGCCATTCGGCGGTATAAACCGGGGCGCGCGTCCAGCGGCGCTGTCTTCCCTTTTCCCTTGCCCATGACCACCTTGCCCCGCAGCCGCTTCGCTCTGTACCTCGACCTGATCCGCTGGGATCGCCCTGCGGGTTGGCTGCTGCTGCTGTGGCCCACGCTCAGCGCCCTGTGGGTGGCGGCGGACGGATTCCCCGGCTGGCACCTGCTGGCGGTGTTCACGCTGGGCACCATCCTGATGCGCAGCGCGGGTTGCTGCGTCAACGACGTGGCTGACCGCGACTTCGACCGCCATGTCAAGCGCACGGCGCAGCGCCCCATCACCAGCGGTGCGGTGTCGGTGCGCGAGGCGCTGGGCGTGGGCGCGGCGCTGGCGCTGGTGGCCTTTGTCCTGGTGCTGACCACCAACGCGCCCACGGTGGCCTGGTCGCTGCCTGCGCTGGGGGTAACCATCCTCTACCCGTTCACCAAGCGCTTCTTTTCCATGCCGCAGGCGGTGCTGGGTGTGGCGTTCAGCATGGGCATTCCCATGGCCTTCACCGCCGTGCGCGGCGAGGTACCTTGGCTGGCGCTGTGGCTGGTGTTGGGCAACCTGCTGTGGGTGTTGGCCTACGACACCGAATACGCCATGGTGGACCGCGACGACGACCTGAAGATCGGCATGAAGACCTCGGCCATCACCCTGGGCCGCTTCGATGTGGCGGCCATTCTGGCGTTCTACCTGGGTTTTGTGCTGATTTGGGCTGTAGCGCTTGCCCCGCTTGCGCTGGGTGCTCTGTTTTATGTAGCACTTGCCGCTGTGCTGATGCAGGTGGCCTGGCACTGGCACCTGATCCGGGGGCGCTCGCGCGAGGGGTGCTTCCGCGCGTTCCGCGAGAACCATTGGATCGGGTTCACCGTGTTCCTGGGGATCGTGGGCAGCTACACCCTGCGCTAAGCGATATAAAAATCATAGCTGCCAGCGCTTATTGGATAAGCGCTGGAGGCCAAAAACACCTCAAGCCCCGAACTCGTTTCCAAGCGCATGGGCGCGCTGCTCGGCGGCGTGCATGGCGCGCTCGAAGCTGGCGCCCACACCGTCTTTTTCGAGTGACTGCAGGGCCGCGTAGGTGGTGCCGCCCTTGGAGGTGACGCGCTGGCGCAGCACTTCGGGCGGCTCGTCGGAGCGGCGCGCCAGTTCGGAGGCGCCCACAAACGTGCCCACGGCGAGCTGGTGCGCCTGCGCTGGGCTCAGGCCCATGGCCGTGCCCGCACGGGTCATGGCTTCCAGGAAATAGAACACATAGGCCGGGCCCGAGCCGGAAAGGGCGGTCACGGCATCGAGTTGCTTTTCGTTCTCCACCCACAAATATTCGCCCGTGGTGGCCATGATGGCTTCCACGCTCTGGCGCTGTGCATTGCTCACCCCTGCGCGGGCATACAGCGCGCTCATGCCCTTGCCCACCAGCGCGGGGGTGTTGGGCATGCTGCGCACGATGCAGTCGCTGCCCAGCCACTGGGCGATGCTGTCCGAGCGGATGCCTGCGGCCACGCTCAGGTGCAGGGCATGCTGGGTGTGCGCACGCGCCTGCGCGGCGGCGTCCTTGAAGGTTTGCGGCTTGACGGCCCAGACCACGATGCCCGCGCGTGCCAGCTGCGGGCCGGGGGCGGGCAGGGCTTCGATGGCAAAGCTCTTGCGCAGCGCCGTGCGGGCCTCTTCCCAGGGCTCCACCACCTCGATCTGGCTGGCCGGGTGGCCCTGGCGGATCAGCCCGCCGATGATGGCGCTGGCCATGTTGCCGCCGCCGATGAAGGCGATCACGGGGAGCTGCGGGGAGGAGGTGGGGGTAGGGCTCATGGTGCGGTGCGAAGTGGCAACTACAGGGGCCACGATGGTAGCGCCAACGGGGTCACCCGAATGGGCGGCCTACTCGAGAGTCGCTTGGCGCACAGCGTGTTCCCAGCGCGCCATCAGCTCCTGGGCCCGGGCGGCTGGCAGGGTGGGCACGAAGCGGCGCTCGGCGCGCCACAGGCGCGAAAGCTCGTCGGTGCTGCCGTACACGCCGCTGGACAGTCCGGCCAGGTAGGCGGCGCCCAGCGCCGTGGTCTCGATGACGGCCGGGCGCACCACGGGGATGCCCAGGAGGTCGGCCTGGAACTGCATCAGCAGGTCGTTGATGCAGGCGCCACCGTCCACGCGCAGCTCGCTCACCGGCTGGCCGCCCGCGGCCACGGCGTCGCGGCTCATGGCCAGCAGCAGGGCGGCGCTCTGGTAGGCAATGGATTCGAGGGCCGCGCGCGCGATGTGCGCCAGCGTGGTGCCGCGCGTGAGGCCGGTGATGGTGCCGCGCGCGTCGGGCTTCCAGTAGGGTGCGCCCAGGCCGGTGAAGGCGGGCACCATCATCACGCCGCCCGAGTCGGGCACGGTCAGGGCGAGGGACTCGACCTCGCTGCTGCTGGAGATGGCGCGCAGCCCGTCGCGCAGCCACTGCACCACGGCGCCGCCGACAAACACGCTGCCTTCGAGCGCGAATTCGGGTTGCCGCCCAGGCTGTGCAGCGCTGGTTGTGAGCAGGCCGTTGCGGCTGGTCTGGAAGGTCTGGCCGGTGTGCATGAGCATGAAGCAGCCCGTGCCGTAGGTGTTCTTGGCCATGCCGGCGCTGAAGCATGCCTGGCCGAACAGCGCGCTTTGCTGGTCGCCCGCCACGCCGCCGATGCGGATGGGGTGGCCCAGCAGATCGGCGGCGATGTCGCCGAAATGGCTGCTCGACGGCAGCACCTCGGGCAGCAGCGCCCGGGGGATGCGCAGCAGGGCCAGCAGCTCGTCGTCCCACTGGTTGGTGCGCACGTTGAAGAGCATGGTGCGCGCGGCGTTGCTCACGTCGGTCACATGCACCGCGCCATGGGTGAGCTTCCACATCAGCCAGCTGTCCACCGTGCCGAAGGCCAGTTCGCCACGCTCGGCTGCCTCGCGCGCGCCGGGCACGTGGTCCAGCATCCACTGCAGCTTGGTGCCTGAAAAATAGGCATCGACCAGCAGCCCGGTCTTGGCCTGGATGGTGTCGGCATGGCCCTGCTCGCGCAATTGTGCGCAGGCGGGCTCGGCGCGCCGGTCCTGCCAGACGATGGCGTGGTGCACGGGCTGGCCGGTCTTGCGGTTCCACAGAACGGTGGTTTCGCGCTGGTTGGTGATGCCCACGGCGCGCACGTCGCCGGCCGTGATGCCGGCCTGGGCCAGCGCCTCGCGCGCGGTGGCGAGCTGGGTGCGCCAGATCTCCAGTGGATCGTGCTCCACCCAGCCGGGGCGGGGGTAGATCTGGGGCAGTTCGAGCTGCGCTTGGGACACGATGTGGCCCAGTTCGTCGAACACGATGCTGCGCGAACTGGAGGTGCCCTGGTCGAGTGCAAGCAGGTAGGTCATGGGGACAGTCGGGAGAGAGAGATCAGTCGGTAGCCACCACCAGTTGCACGTCGGCGTTGGCCAGCAGGGTGGGGAAGGGTTCGGGCGGGGTTTCGTCGGTGAACAGGCGGTCGATCTGGTCCAGCGAGGCAAGCTGCACCATGGCCGGGCGGTTGAACTTGCTGTGGTCGGCGGCAAGCCAGACCTCGCGCGCGTGCTCCACGATGGTCTGTGCCACCTTCACCTCGCGGTAATCGAAGTCACGCAGTGTGCCGTCGTCCTCGATGCCCGAGATGCCGATGATGGCGATATCCACGCGAAATTGGCGGATGAAGTCCACCGCCGCCTCGCCCACGATGCCGCGGTCCCGTGTGCGCACCACGCCCCCGGCCACGATGACCTCGCAGTCCGGGTTGCCGCACAGGATGGCGGCTACGTTGAGGTTGTTGGTGATGACGCGCAGTCCCTGGTGGCGCAGCAGCGCCTTGGCGATGGCCTCGGTGGTGGTGCCGATGTTGAGGATCAGCGAACAGTGGTTGGGCACGGCCTGCGCCACGGCGTGGGCAATGCGTGCCTTGCCCGCGGAGTTCAGGCTTTCACGCTGGTTGTGCGCGATGTTTTCCACCGTGGAGCTGGGCAGGCGCACCCCGCCATGGAAACGGCTGAGCAGCCCTTGCTCGGCCAGGCGCTGCACATCGCGGCGCACGGTCTGCAAGGTCACGCCCAGGGTTTCCGCCAGCTGCTCGACAGTGGCCGATTTGCGGTTGCGCAGCTCTTCCAGCAGCAGGATTTGGCGGGGATTGGTGTTCACGCTCATGGCCTCGGTGTAGCGGTGGCAATACTGTAAAGCGAAAAAAAAGGAAAAATTTAAGGGTTAACCTTAGGTCTATTCGCGCAAAAAAGAACAAAAATGAAAAAATACGAAAATCAACGCGCCGCAACCGGTTCGCAATTAGCGGGCCTGGCAGTGCGGGTTGTTGCAAAGGGTGAGCACATGGAGCTGGTTTTGGAGTGCATCCACAAGAAAGTGGGCGCACAGACCTGGTTGTACGACATGGACATGGCATTGCACAGCAATGCGGTGACCGTGCTGCTGGGCGCCACCCAGGCGGGAAAGACCAGCCTGATGCGCATCATGGCCGGGCTGGACGAGCCCACGGGCGGCAAGGTACGCGTGGACGGGCGCGATGTGACCGGCATGCCGGTGCGTGAGCGCAATGTGGCCATGGTCTATCAGCAGTTCATCAACTATCCCTCGCTCACCGTTGCCGACAACATCGCCTCACCGCTCAAGCTGCGCGGCGAATCGAACATTGCCGGGCGCGTGCGCGAACTGGCCGAGCGCCTGCACATCGACATGTTCCTGGACCGTTTGCCTGCCGAACTGTCGGGAGGGCAGCAGCAACGCGTGGCGCTGGCGCGTGCGCTTGCCAAGGGAGCGCCGCTGATGCTGCTGGACGAGCCGCTGGTGAACCTGGACTACAAGCTGCGCGAGGAGTTGCGCGAGGAGTTGTCGCAACTGTTTGCGGCGGGCCAATCCACCGTGGTCTATGCCACCACGGAGCCGGCAGAGGCGTTGCTGCTGGGCGGCTACACCGCTGTGCTGGACGAGGGGCGGCTGCTGCAATATGGCCCCACGGCCGATGTGTTCCACGAGCCGTGCTCGCTGCGTGTGGCACGCGCCTTCAGCGATCCCCCCATCAACTTGGTGCCTGCCGTGGCCATGGGCACGGGCCTGCGCCTGCAGGGTGGGCTGGAGCTGGCGCCGCGCCAGCCATTGCCGATCGCCAGTGCGCCGGACCTGACCGTGGGGCTGCGCGCCAGCGCGCTGCGCGTGCACCAGCGCCCCGGCGATGTGGCCTTGCAGGGTGAGGTGGAGCTGGCCGAGATTTCGGGCTCCGACACCTTTGTGCATGCCGCCACGCCGCTGGGCGAGGTGGTGGCACAACTCACGGGGGTGCACTATTTTGAACTGGGGTCTGCTGTGACACTGTATTTCGACCCGTCGCAGATCTACGTGTTTGCCAGCCACGGCGCGCTGATGCTGGCTCCGCAGCGCACGGGAGGCTGCTGACCATGGCGCACATCACGCTGGATCTGGCCCATTCCTACCGGCCCAACCCGCAGCAGGACAGCGACTATGCGCTGCTGCCGCTGAAGATGGAGTTTGAGGATGGTGGCGCGTATGCGTTGCTCGGCCCTTCGGGCTGCGGCAAGACCACCATGCTCAACATCATGTCGGGCCTGCTCGTCCCTTCGCACGGCAAGGTGCTGTTCGATGGTCGCGATGTCACGCGCGCCACACCGCAGGACCGCAACATCGCGCAGGTGTTCCAGTTCCCGGTGATCTACGACACCATGACGGTGGCCGAGAACCTGGCCTTCCCGCTCAAGAACCGCAAGGTACCCGAGGCACAAATCAAGCAGCGCGTGGGCCAGATCGCCGAGATGCTGGAGATGAGCCACCAGCTGGGCATGCGCGCGGCAGGCCTGTCGGCCGACCAGAAACAGAAGATCTCGCTGGGCCGCGGCCTGGTGCGCTCGGACGTGGCGGCCGTGTTGTTTGACGAGCCGCTCACCGTCATCGACCCCCACCTCAAATGGCAATTGCGCCGCAAGCTCAAGCAGATCCACCATGAGCTCAAGCTCACGCTGATCTACGTGACGCACGACCAGGTGGAAGCGCTCACCTTTGCCGATCAGGTGGTGGTAATGAGCCGCGGCAAGGTCATGCAGCTGGGCACGCCCGACGCGTTGTTCGAGCGCCCGCAGCATGTGTTTGTGGGGCACTTCATCGGTTCGCCAGGGATGAATTTCCTGCCCGCGCAGGTGGATGGTGCCCAGCTGCGGGTGGCCGACCTTGCGCTGGAACTGCCGGTGCCGCGCCACCTGCCCCAAGGCGCCTTGCAGGTGGGTGTGCGGCCGGAATACCTGGCGCTGGCCCAGCCGGGGCAGGCCGGTGCGCTGCACTGCTCCGTGCAGCGCGTGCAGGACATCGGCACCTATTTCATGCTGACCGCGAAGGTGGGTGAACACCTGTTGCGCGCGCGCTTCGCGCCCGAGCAACGCCTGCCGTCGCCTGGCGATGCGGTGTGGCTGCAGGTGCTGGGTGAGCACACCTGCTTCTATCAGAACGAGGAGCTGTTGCCATGAAACACTACCCCCTGAGCCGCTGCGCGGCTTCCCCCTGGAAGGGGGACGACGCCCTTTGCTGCGGGGCGGCCCTTGCTGGGCATCCCGCCGATCACGCTGCGCCAGTTGCATCCGCCGCGTGGAATGCACAGTGCCGTGGAGAGCAGGCATGAGCGGAACTACCAAACCGGTGAATCAGAAAGCCTGGTTCCTGATCCTGCCGGTGCTGTTGTGCGTGGCGTTTTCGGCCATCGTGCCGCTGATGACGGTGGTCAACTATTCGGTGCAGGACATCATCTCGCCCGAGCGCCGCGTGTTCGTGGGCACCGAGTGGTTTGCCGCCGTGATGCGGGACGAAGATCTGCATTCAGCCCTGTGGCGTCAGCTCACTTTTTCGTTGGCGGTGCTGCTGGTGGAAATTCCGTTGGGCATTCTGCTGGCGCTGTCCATGCCGGCGCAGGGCTGGAAGGCGTCTGCCGTGCTCGTGACCGTGGCTCTGTCGTTGCTGATTCCGTGGAACGTGGTGGGCACCATCTGGCAGATCTATGGCCGCACCGACATCGGTTTGCTGGGCGCCGCGTTGCAATGGATGGGCGTTGACTACAACTACACCGGCAATGCGACCGATGCCTGGGTGACGGTGCTTGTGATGGATGTGTGGCATTGGACGCCGCTGGTGGCGCTGCTCTGCTACGCGGGTCTGCGCTCCATTCCTGACGCCTATTACCAGGCCGCACGCATCGATGGTGCGAGCAAGCTGGCCGTGTTCCGCTACATCCAGCTGCCCAAGATGCGCGGCGTGCTGATGATCGCGGTGCTGCTGCGCTTCATGGACAGCTTCATGATCTACACGGAGCCCTTTGTGCTCACGGGCGGTGGCCCCGGCAATGCCACCACGTTCCTGTCGCAGTACCTCACGCAAAAGGCGGTCGGCCAGTTCGACCTGGGTCCTGCGGCAGCGTTCTCGCTCATCTACTTCCTCATCATCCTGCTGCTGTGCTTCATCCTCTACAACTGGATGCAGCGCATGGGTACCGCTGACGCCAAGGAGGGCGGCCATGACTGAACCCCGCTTCCAGAAGCGCACGCTGTTCCTGATCGCCTACCTGGTCTTTGCCGTGCTGCCCATCTATTGGATGGTCAACATGAGCTTCAAGACCAACGAGGAGATCCTGTCGAGCTTCTCGTTCTGGCCCCAGCACTTCACCTGGGACAACTACAAGACCATCTTCACCGATCCGTCCTGGTACTCGGGCTACATCAACAGCCTGATCTATGTGGCCATCAACATGGTGATCTCGCTCACCGTGGCGTTGCCTGCAGCTTATGCCTTCAGCCGCTATCAGTTCCTCGGTGACAAGCATGTGTTCTTCTGGCTGCTGACCAACCGCATGACGCCGCCGGCCGTTTTTCTGCTGCCGTTCTTCCAGCTTTACACCACGGTGGGGCTGATGGACACGCACATCGCCGTGGCGTTGGCGCACTTGCTGTTCAACGTGCCGCTGGCAGTGTGGATTCTGGAAGGTTTCATGAGCGGCATCCCGCGCGAGATCGACGAGACAGCCTACATCGATGGATACAGCTTCCCGCGCTTTTTCCTCACCATCTTCCTGCCGCTCATCAAGGCGGGTGTGGGTGTGGCGGCGTTCTTTTGCTTCATGTTCAGCTGGGTGGAACTGCTGTTGGCGCGCACGCTCACCAGCGTGAACGCCAAGCCCATCGTGGCGACGATGACGCGCACGGTGTCGGCCTCGGGCATGGACTGGGCCACGCTGGCCGCCGCCGGGGTGCTGACCATCGTGCCCGGTGCCATCGTCATCTGGTTTGTGCGCCACTACATCGCAAAAGGTTTTGCGATGGGCCGGGTTTGATCAAGGAGTCGCCATGTTCGAGTGGATGGCCTGGACCACGCCGGTGGCCGTTTTCTTCACCTGCATCGTGCTCATGCTCATCGGCATGACGGTGTGGGAAATCAAGTGTCCTACGACCGAGCGCAAGGGTTTTCTGCCCATTGCCACGACGCGTGGTGACCGGCTTTTCATTGGTCTTTTGACCGCCGCCTACATCAACCTGGTCTGGGTGGGGTTGGGCGAAAAGATGGTGCAGTGGTTCTCGCTGGAGGCGGAGCCCACCGTGTGGATCAGCTTTGTGCTGTCCATGCTGGTGCTGGGGTTCATTCTGCGCAAAGGCTGAGTCCGTTTTTCGTGGAATGCCGGCCCGAACCTCCCCCGTGGCCGGGGTTCATGGTTGTCAACGGGGAGTCCCATTCAGGAGACAAGTAATGAAAGTGCAATTGAAGGCCGTGGCTTTTGCCGCAACGGCGCTGGTCCTGGGCCAGGCGGCCTGGGCAGGGGAGGCTGAGGCTAAGAAGTGGATTGACAGCGAGTTCCAGCCCTCGACGCTGAGCAAGGATCAGCAGATGGCGGAAATGAAGTGGTTCATTGACGCTGCCAAGAAACTGCAGGCCAAGGGCGTGAAGGAAATTTCGGTGGTGTCCGAAACCATCACCACCCATGAATATGAGTCCAAGACGCTGGCCAAGGCCTTCGAGGAAATCACGGGCATCAAGGTCAAGCACGACCTGATCCAGGAAGGTGACGTGGTTGAGAAACTGCAGACGTCCATGCAATCGGGCAAATCCATCTACGACGGCTGGATTTCGGATTCGGACCTGATCGGCACGCATTACCGCTACGGCAAGATCATGAACCTGACCGACTACATGTCTGGCGCAGGCAAGGAGTTCACCAACCCCGGTATCGACATCAAAGACTACATCGGCACCAAGTTCACCACTGGGCCCGATGGCAAGCTTTATCAACTGCCCGATCAGCAGTTCGCCAACCTGTACTGGTTCCGCGCCGACCTGTTCGAGCGCAAAGACATCAAGGACAAGTTCAAGGCCAAGTACGGCTACGACCTGGGCGTACCGCTGAACTGGTCTGCCTACGAGGACATCGCCGAGTTCTTCACCAACGACGTGAAGCAGATCGACGGTAAGCCCATCTACGGCCACATGGACTACGGCAAGAAGGACCCGTCCCTGGGCTGGCGTTTCACCGATGCCTGGCTGTCGATGGCGGGTACGGCCGACATCGGCGCACCCAACGGCCTGCCGATCGATGAATGGGGTATCCGCGTGGCCGACGACAAGTGCACCCCCGTGGGTGCTTCGGTGGCCCGCGGCGGCGCGACCAATTCCCCTGCAGCCGTCTATGCACTGACCAAGTATGTGGACTGGATGAAAAAGTACGCGCCCAAGGAAGCCACGGGCATGACCTTTGGCGAAGCCGGGCCCGTGCCTGCGCAGGGCCAGATTGCGCAGCAGATTTTCTGGTACACCGCTTTCACGGCCGACATGACCAAGCCCGGTTTGCCGGTGGTAAATGCCGATGGCACACCCAAGTGGCGCATGGCCCCTGGCCCCAATGGCCCCTATTGGAAGCAAGGTATGCAGAACGGCTATCAGGACGTGGGTAGCTGGACCTTCTTCAAGGACCATGATGCCAACCGCACTGCGGCTGCCTGGCTGTACGCCCAGTTCGTGACTGCGAAAACAACCTCTCTGAAGAAGACGGTCGTTGGTCTGACTCCGATCCGCGAATCGGACATCCAGAGCAAGGCCATGACCGACATGGCGCCCAAGCTGGGCGGCCTGGTCGAGTTCTACCGCAGCCCTGCGCGTGTGGCCTGGTCGCCTACCGGTACCAATGTGCCCGACTATCCCAAGCTGGCCCAGTTGTGGTGGAAGAACGTCGCGCAGGCGGTCACAGGCGAAAAGACCCCGCAAGGCGCCATGGACACGCTGGCCGACGAAATGGATCAGGTGATGGCACGCCTGGAGCGTGCGGGCATGGAGCGCTGCGCGCCCAAGCTCAACAAGAAGGAAGACCCCAAGAAGTGGCTGAGCGACAAGCAAGCGCCGTGGGCCAAGCTGGCCAACGAAAAGCCCAAGGGTGAAACCATCAACTACAACACCTTGCTCCAGGCCTGGAAGGACGGCAAGGTGCGCTGATACCAGCACGGCGGCAGGGGTGGCTTCGGCCAGACCTCTGCCGCCTGCAGGTTGATGTGCACAGTCCCACAACGGTATCCAGGCGCAATACGGTTTTTTTCCATGACGCAAGACCACACCCCCCTGAACACTTCGCGTGCCGATCTCTTGGCGCGGCTGGAGGAGGAGCGCACCTACGATCTGGCAGTCATTGGTGGCGGCGCCACGGGTTTGGGCGTGGCGCTGGATGCCGCGGTGCGTGGGTTCAGTGTGGTGCTGGTTGAGTCGCATGACTTTGCCAAGGGCACTTCTTCCCGCGCCACCAAGCTGGTGCATGGTGGGGTGCGCTATCTTGCGCAGGGGAACATTGCGCTGGTGCGCGAAGCCCTGCACGAGCGCACCACCTTGTTGCGCAATGCCCCCCACCTGGCGCAGCCTTTGGCGTTTGTGATGCCCTCGTACCGGTGTTGGGAGTCCCCGTTTTACGGGGTGGGACTGAAGATGTACGACGCCCTGGCCGGCAGTGCCGGGCTGGGCGCAACCGAATTTCTTGGGGTGCAGCGCACCCTGCAATGTCTGCCCACGGCGCGGCCTGATGGGCTCAAAGGCGGTGTCAAGTACTGGGACGGTCAGTTCGATGACGCTCGTTTGGCCTTGGCGTTGGCGCGCACGGCCGCTCGCCATGGGGCGTTGTTGGTCAACTATTGCGCCGCGCGTTCGCTGGTGCACGATGCGGGCAAGGTCAGCGGTGTGCTGTGTGAAGACACTGAAACCGGGAAGGCGTACAAGATCCGTGCCCGCTGTGTGGTCAACGCTACCGGTGTGTGGGTCGATGCCCTGCGCCAGCAAGACAGCGAGGCCACGCATCGCCCAGTCCGTCCCATCGTGGCACCCAGCCAGGGGGTGCATGTGGTGGTGGATCGGGAATTTCTGCCCAGCGATCATGCGCTGATGGTTCCAAAGACAGCCGACGGACGGGTGCTGTTTGCCGTTCCGTGGTTGGGCAAAGTCATCCTCGGAACTACCGACAGTCCGCGCAATGACCTTGACCGTGAGCCTGAGCCTTTTGCGCAGGAGCTGCAGTTCATATTGGGTGAGTCGGCGCGCTACCTGCGGCGGGCTCCAGGGCCATCCGACATCCGCAGCATCTGGGTGGGCCTGCGTCCCTTGGTGAAACCTGAAGACGATGATGGCAACAACACCAAGAGCCTGAGCCGCGAGCACACCGTGCTGGTCAGCCGCAGTGGCTTGGTCACGGTCACTGGAGGCAAGTGGACAACCTACCGGGCCATGGCCGAGGATGTGCTGGACAAGTGCTTCGAAAAGGGCCTGTTGCCTGGGCGTCCTGCCGGCGGCACCGTGCGCTTGCCGTTGGTGGGTACTCCGAGCGGCCCCGTGCAGCACCGCATGTGTGACCCGCAAGGGTGGCATTCTTACGGCAGCGAAGAAGTGTTTGTCCGGGATTTGCCCGGTGCAGCGGCGTCGCTCGGTGGGGAGGTCACCGAGGCCATGGTGCGTTTTGCCGCACGGTTTGAATACGCACGGACGGTGGAGGACGTGCTTGCGCGCCGCAGGCGGGTTTTGTTTCTGGATGCGCGGCAGGCCGCCGCAGCCGCCCCAGACGTGGCACGCATTCTTCAGGAGGAGACGGGCGTGGATCCTGGCCTGGAGGCCTTCCTTCGGTTGACGGAGCGCTATGTCGCCCTCCCTGGCAAATAAAGGTGTTGACACCCCTGGCGGACTCTGCCACAATGCCAGGCTTCGCTGAGAAAAAGGCGAAATTTCTGCCCATGAAAAGCCCTGCAAATGGTTTGCAGGGTGGACGACGGGCCCAAGACTGACTGGTGGGTGGGTGTCGCAAAGCGGCGCTTGGCCTCACCGGTGCAAGTTGGGAATATTGAAATGATCCAGACAGAAACTCGGTTAGACGTTGCCGACAATACCGGCGCGAAGTCCGTCCTGTGCATCAAGGTGCTGGGTGGTTCCAAGCGTCGCTATGCCAGCGTGGGCGACATCATCAAGGTCAGCATCAAAGAGGCTGCTCCTCGTGGTCGCGTCAAAAAAGGCGAAATTTACAGTGCCGTGGTGGTTCGTACCGCCAAGGGCATTCGCCGTGGCGACGGTTCGCTCGTCAAGTTCGACGGCAATGCGGCAGTGCTGCTCAACAACAAGCTGGAGCCCATTGGCACCCGCATCTTCGGCCCCGTGACGCGTGAATTGCGTAGCGAGCGCTTCATGAAGATCGTGTCCCTGGCTCCTGAAGTTCTCTAAAGGACGCGCCATGAACAAGATTCGCAAGGGCGATGAAGTGATCGTGCTGACTGGGCGCGACAAAGGCAAGCGTGGCACCGTCACGCTGCGCAAGGATGACTCCCATCTGGTGGTGGAGGGTATCAACCTGGTCAAGAAGCACGTCAAGCCCAACCCCATGAAGGGTACGACCGGCGGCATCGTGGAAAAGGCCATGCCGATTCACCAGTCGAACGTGGCGATCTACAACGCCGCAACGGGCAAGGCAGACCGCGTGGGTATCAAGCTGCAGGCTGACGGTTCGCGCGTGCGCGTGTTCAAGTCCAGCGGTGCTGAAATCAAGACGGCCTAAGGGGTAAGAAATGGCACGACTCCAACAACATTACCGCGAAAAAGTCGCACCCGAGCTGATGAAGCAGTTCGGCTACACCTCGCCCATGCAGGTGCCCCGTCTGACCAAGATCACGCTCAACATGGGTGTGAGCGAGGCCGTCGCTGACAAGAAGGTCATGGACAACGCAGTGGCGGACCTGACCAAGATCGCCGGTCAGAAGCCTGTGGTGACCAAGGCCAAGAAGGCTATCGCCGGCTTCAAGATCCGCGAAGGCCAGGCCATCGGTTGCATGGTGACCTTGCGCGGTGTGCGCATGTATGAATTCCTGGATCGTTTCGTCACCGTGGCTCTGCCCCGTGTGCGTGACTTCCGTGGTGTGTCTGGTCGCGCATTCGACGGCCGTGGCAACTACAACATCGGTGTCAAGGAACAGATCATTTTCCCTGAGATCGAGTACGACAAGGTTGATGCACTGCGTGGTCTCAACATCAGCATCACCACGACGGCCAAGACCGACGACGAGTGCAAGGCACTGCTCGCCGGCTTCCGTTTCCCGTTCAAGAACTGAGGCGGCGTATGGCAAAAGCAGCTCTGATCCAGCGCGAACTCAAGCGCGCAAAACTGGCGGCAAAGTATGCAGCGAAATACGCTGAACTCAAGGCCGCAGCATCCGATGCAAAGCGCACCGATGAGGAGCGTGAGGCAGCCCGTCTGGGTCTGCAAAAACTCCCGCGCAACTCCAATCCCACGCGCCAACGCAACCGTTGCGAGATCACCGGTCGTCCGCGCGGCACGTTCCGCCAGTTCGGCCTGGGTCGCGCCAAGATCCGTGAACTGGCGTTTGCCGGTGACATCCCCGGTGTCACCAAGGCCAGCTGGTAAGCAGTCAGGAGAGATTGAACATGAGCATGAGTGATCCCATCGCTGACCTGCTGACCCGCATCCGCAACGCGCAGATGGTGTCCAAGGCCACAGTGTCGGTGCCCTCTTCCAAAGTGAAGGTGGCCATCGCCCAAGTGTTGAAGGACGAAGGTTACATCGACGGTTTCCAAGTGAAGACCGAAGGTGGCAAGTCTGAAATTGAAATTGCCCTGAAGTATTACGCTGGCCGTCCGGTCATTGAGCGTATTGAGCGCGTGAGCCGTCCTGGCCTGCGTGTGTACAAGGGCCATGACTCGATTCCGCAAGTCATGAACGGTCTGGGTGTGGCCATTGTGACCACCCCGAAGGGCGTGATGACTGATCGTAAGGCGCGCGCAACCGGTGTTGGTGGCGAAGTGCTTTGCTACGTGGCCTAACACGAGGCATGGAGGAAAACTGAAATGTCCCGAGTAGGTAAGCAACCAGTGGCCATCCCCGCAGGTGTGGATGTGTCCATCAAAGAAGACCAGATCTCTGTGAAGGGTTCTGGCGGCACCTTGTCGCTGGCGCAGAACGTGCTGGTCAAGGTGTCCAACAGTGAAGGCAAGCTGACTTTCGCGCCGATCAATGAATCGCGCGAAGCCGATGCCATGAGTGGCACGTTCCGCCAGTTGGTGAACAACATGGTGGTGGGTGTGAGCAAGGGTTTCGAAAAGAAACTCAGCCTGGTGGGTGTGGGTTACAAGGCCTCCGCTGCAGGTAACAAGCTCAATTTGGCAGTGGGTTTTTCCCATCCCGTCAACATTGAAATGCCCGCCGGCATCACCGTTGCCACTCCGACGCCAACAGAAATCCTGATCAAGGGCGCCGATCGCCAGCGCGTGGGCCAAGTGGCCGCCGAGATTCGCGCGATCCGTCCTCCCGAGCCTTACAAGGGCAAGGGCATTCGCTATGCGGATGAAAAGATCACGATCAAAGAGACCAAGAAGAAGTAAGGAGCTGCAACATGCTGAACAAAAAAGAGCAGCGTCTCCGCCGTGCACGCCAGACACGCATCCGCATTGCGCAGCAGGGCGTGGCGCGTCTGACGGTCAATCGCACGAATCTTCATATCTACGCTGCAGTCATCTCTGGCGACGGCAGCAAGGTGCTGGCCAGTGCTTCCACCGCAGAAGCCGAAATCCGCTCCTCCTTGGGTGGTTCGGGCAAGGGTGGCAATACGGCTGCAGCCCAGGTCATTGGCAAGCGTATTGCCGAGAAGGCCAAGGCAGCAGGCGTCGAGAAGGTGGCATTTGACCGTGCGGGCTTCGCCTACCACGGCCGCGTCAAGGCTTTGGCCGACGCTGCCCGCGAAGCAGGCCTGCAGTTCTAAGCGGATCGGAATACAAAATGGCTAAATTTCAACCCCGAGTGCAAGACGAAGGTCGCGATGACGGCTTGCGCGAAAAGATGATTGCGGTCAACCGCGTCACCAAAGTCGTCAAGGGCGGTCGCATTCTTGGTTTCGCTGCACTGACGGTTGTTGGTGATGGCGATGGTCGCGTGGGCATGGGCAAGGGCAAATCCAAGGAAGTGCCTGCAGCCGTGCAGAAGGCGATGGAAGAAGCGCGTCGCAACATGGTCAAGGTGTCGCTGAAGAACGGCACGATTCACCACCAAGTGACTGGAAGCCACGGTGCAGCCTCGGTGATGATGGCGCCTGCCCCCAAGGGTACCGGCATCATCGCCGGTGGCCCCATGCGCGCCGTGTTCGAAGTGATGGGTATGACCGACATCGTGGCAAAGAGCCATGGCTCGTCGAATCCCTACAACATGGTTCGCGCCACTTTTGACGCGTTGACCAAGTCCACCACGGCAGCAGAAGTGGCAGCCAAGCGCGGCAAGTCGGTCGAAGACCTTTTTGCCTGACAGGAGAACCTAGATGTCTACACAACAAACCATCAAGGTCCAACTGGTTCGCAGCCCCATCGGTACCAAAGAGTCCCACCGTGCCACTGTGCGTGGTCTGGGTCTGCGCAAGCTCAACAGTACCAGCGAACTGCAGGATACCCCTGCGGTGCGCGGCATGATCAACAAGATCAGCTACCTGGTCAAGATCCTCTGAAAGGTTCATGATGGAACTCAATAGCATCAAGCCTGCAGAAGGTGCCAAGCACGCGAAGCGTCGCGTCGGTCGCGGTATCGGCTCGGGTCTGGGCAAGACCGCAGGTCGCGGTCACAAGGGCCAGAAATCCCGCGCTGGCGGTTATCACAAGGTGGGCTTCGAAGGCGGTCAAATGCCTTTGCAGCGCCGTCTGCCCAAGCGCGGCTTCAAGTCGCAGTCTCTGCGTTACAACGCAGAAGTGACGCTGGCAGACTTGTCCAAGCTGGGTCTGCCGGAAGTGGATCTGCTGGCTCTCAAGCAAGCCGGTCTGGTTGGCCAACTTGCGAAGACCGTGAAAGTCATCAAGACGGGCACGATCTCGACACCGGTCAAGCTCAGTGGCATCGGTGCCACTGCGGGAGCCAAGGCAGCCATTGAGGCAGCCGGCGGTTCTCTGGCCTGATTTGGGGTAGCAATCCGTGGCAACGAGCGCAGCCTCCATTGCAAAAACGGGCAAGTACGGCGACCTGCGTCGCCGACTGGTCTTTTTGCTGCTGGCACTGGTCGTCTATCGCATCGGGGCGCATATCCCTGTGCCGGGCATCGATCCTGAACAGCTGAAACAGCTGTTCAGTGGCCAGCAGGGCATTTTGAACCTGTTCAACATGTTCTCTGGTGGTGCGCTTTCGCGGTTTACCGTGTTTGCGCTGGGGATCATGCCGTACATCTCGGCATCGATCATCATTCAATTGATGACCTATGCTGTTCCCACCTTCGAGCAATTGAAGAAGGAGGGTGAGGCAGGACGTCGCAAGATCACCCAGTACACCCGTTACGGCACCCTGGGCTTGGCCATCTTCCAGTCGCTGGGAATTGCAGTGGCGCTGGAAAGCACGGCTGGTTTGGTGTTGTCGCCTGGTTTTGGTTTCCGTCTGACGACCGTAGTAAGTCTGACTGCGGGCACCATGTTCCTGATGTGGCTCGGCGAGCAGATCACTGAGCGCGGTTTGGGTAACGGTATCTCTATCCTGATTTTTGCAGGTATTGCTGCCGGACTTCCCAGTGCCATCGGTGGTTTGCTGGAGTTGGTGCGCACGGGTGCCATGAGTATCGTTGCATCCATCTTCATCGTGCTCCTGGTGGGTTTGGTGACCTACTTCGTGGTGTTCGTGGAGCGTGGTCAGCGCAAGATTCTGGTGAATTACGCCAGACGCCAGGTAGGCAACAAGGTGTATGGTGGGCAGTCGTCTCACCTGCCCCTGAAGTTGAACATGGCTGGTGTGATTCCTCCGATCTTTGCCTCGTCCATCATTCTGTTGCCCGCCACGGTGGTCAACTGGTTCAGTTCCGGTGACTCGATGCGCTGGCTCAAGGATATTTCCGGGGCACTGACGCCAGGACAGCCGGTGTATGTGATGTTCTATGCGGCTGCCATCATCTTCTTCTGCTTTTTCTATACGGCGCTGGTTTTCAACAGCCGGGAGACTGCAGACAACCTGAAGAAGAGCGGTGCATTCATCCCAGGCATTCGGCCAGGCGATCAGACGGCCAAGTACATTGATAAAATCCTGCTCCGGCTGACCCTGATTGGTGCGATCTATA
Source organism: Simplicispira sedimenti (assembly GCF_022760965.1). Classification (NCBI taxonomy): domain Bacteria; kingdom Pseudomonadati; phylum Pseudomonadota; class Betaproteobacteria; order Burkholderiales; family Comamonadaceae; genus Simplicispira; species Simplicispira sedimenti. The sequence goes on along the minus strand of NZ_JAKVIJ010000006.1, from coordinate 112,549 downwards.
TCACCCTGGTCTGTCTTCTGCCCGAGTTCTTGATCATCAAGTACAACGTGCCGTTCTATTTCGGTGGTACGTCGCTGCTGATCTTGGTGGTGGTGACCATGGATTTCATGGCGCAGGTACAGAACTACATGATGTCCCAGCAATATGAGTCCTTGCTGAAGAAGGCAAACTTCAAGCCTGGTGGCTTGTGAGGGGTCCACTCAGCAATGACGGAGTGGTTTGGAGCACTTGGCAATCACCAGTGCAAGTTGGTTTAGGCCCAGTAATCAATGGGTCAAAGTGTTTCAGGCAGAGCTTGCCCGAGCGCTAGATCTGGTTTTAGGAGAATGAAATGAGAGTTTCGGCTTCGGTCAAAAAAATCTGCCGCAACTGCAAGATCATCCGCCGCAAGGGTGTGGTGCGCGTGATCTGCACGGACCTGCGTCACAAGCAGCGTCAAGGTTGATCAGGAAAGTATTAGAGGACGCAAATGGCACGTATCGCTGGTATCAATATTCCGCCGCATCAGCACGCTGAGATCGGTCTGACCGCTATCTATGGCATCGGTCGCACCCGCGCACGCAAGATCTGCGAAGCTTGCGACATCGCATATTCGAAAAAGGTCAAGGATCTGACGGACGGCGATCTCGAAAAAATCCGCGACCAGATCGCTCAGTTCACCATTGAAGGTGACCTGCGCCGCGAAACCACCATGAACATCAAGCGACTGATGGACATCGGTTGCTACCGTGGTTTCCGTCATCGTCGCGGTCTGCCGGTGCGCGGACAGCGCACGCGCACCAACGCCCGCACCCGCAAGGGCCCGCGCAAGGGTGCTGCTGCTCTGAAGAAATAAAGACTGAAAGAACGCTATGGCTAAGTCTCCTGCCAATAACGCCGCACAGCGCGTGCGCAAGAAGGTTCGCAAGAACGTTTCGGACGGCATCGCCCACGTGCATGCATCGTTCAACAACACCATCATCACCATCACGGATCGCCAGGGCAATGCATTGTCTTGGGCTTCTTCCGGTGGTCAGGGCTTCAAGGGTTCGCGCAAGTCGACGCCTTTTGCTGCCCAGGTGGCCTCTGAGATGGCTGGCCGTGCCGCCATGGAGCAGGGCATCAAGAACCTGGATGTCGAAATCAAGGGTCCCGGTCCCGGCCGTGAATCCTCGGTGCGCGCTCTGGGCGCGCTGGGTATCCGCATCACCTCGATCTCCGATGTGACGCCGGTTCCCCACAATGGCTGCCGCCCCCAAAAGCGTCGCCGTATCTGATTTTTTCGAAGCCCACCGCCGCCTGCGAACGCTCACGCGACCCAGGCGGCTCCCGCAATGGTTTGCGGTAGTTGATATCAAAGGACACTCAAGTGGCACGTTACCTCGGCCCCAAGGCCAAACTCTCCCGCCGTGAAGGCACCGACCTGTTCCTCAAGAGCGCACGCCGCTCCATTGCAGACAAGTGCAAGTTCGACTCCAAGCCCGGTCAACATGGCCGCACTTCGGGTGCGCGCACTTCCGACTACGGTCTGCAACTGCGTGAAAAGCAGAAGGTCAAGCGCATGTACGGCATCATGGAAAAGCAGTTCCGCCGTTACTTCGAAGAAGCTGACCGCCGCAAGGGCAACACCGGTGCCAACCTGCTCTCCCTGCTGGAGTGCCGCCTGGACAACGTCGTGTATCGCATGGGCTTCGGTTCTACCCGCGCCGAGGCGCGCCAGCTCGTGTCCCACAAGGCCATCACGGTCAATGGTGTGGCTGTCAACATTCCTTCCTACCTCGTGAAGGTGGGCGATGTGGTTGCCGTGCGCGAGAAGTCCAAGAAGCAGGCTCGCATCGTCGAAGCCTTGCAGCTGGCACAGCAAGTGGGCATGCCTGCTTGGGTGGATGTCAATGCCGACAAGGCCGAGGGTGTGTTCAAGAAGGTGCCGGATCGTGATGAATTCGGTTCCGACATCAACGAATCGCTGATCGTCGAACTGTACTCTCGCTAATTGGCGGGCAGTCACAGCACGTAAATCGTTCCTGTACCGCGAAGCATCGCGGTACAGGCGCTTCACCAGCCTTACCGGTGTAACGAGCTGGGGGTATTGAGAGGAAGTCTGAATGCAAACAAATCTGCTGAAACCCAAGACGATCAATGTCGAGCAGCTCGGCCCCAACAAGGCCAAAGTGGAACTCGAGCCCTTCGAGCGTGGCTATGGCCATACGCTGGGCAACGCCATTCGCCGCGTGCTGCTCTCGTCCATGGTGGGTTATGCAGCGACGGAAGTCACGATTGCAGGTGTGCTGCATGAGTACTCGTCGATTGATGGCGTGCAGGAGGATGTGGTCAACATTCTGCTGAACCTCAAGGGTGTGGTCTTCAAGCTGCACAACCGCGATGAAGTCACCCTGAGCCTTCGCAAGGATGGCGAGGGCGTCGTCACCGCACGCGACATCCAGACTCCGCACGATGTGGAAATCATCAACCCGGACCATGTAATTGCCCACCTCTCCCAAGGCGGCAAGCTGGACATGCAGATCAAGGTGGAGAAGGGCCGCGGTTACATCCCCGGCAATCAGCGCCGCTACGCCGACGAGGCCACCAAAACCATTGGCCGCATTGTGCTGGATGCCTCTTTCTCGCCTGTGCGTCGCGTGAGCTACACCGTCGAAAGCGCCCGTGTGGAGCAACGCACCGATCTGGACAAGCTGGTGCTGGAGATTGAGACCAACGGTGCCATCGTTGCAGAAGAAGCTGTCCGTGCGTCGGCCAAGATCCTGGTCGAGCAACTCGCCGTGTTTGCGCAGCTGGACGGCGGCGACATCTTCGAAGCACCTGCTTCTGGTACCCGCACCTCTGGCGCAAGTTTCGATCCGATCCTGCTGCGCCCAGTGGACGAGCTCGAACTCACCGTTCGCTCGGCCAACTGCCTCAAGGCTGAGAATATTTACTACATCGGTGACCTCATCCAGCGCACCGAGAACGAGTTGCTCAAGACCCCCAACCTGGGTCGCAAGTCGCTCAACGAGATCAAGGAAGTCCTCGCTTCGCGCGGTCTCACGCTGGGTATGAAGCTTGAGAACTGGCCTCCCGCCGGGCTCGACAAGCGTTGAAGTTATAATTTTAGGTTCCCTCGCGGGACAGTGCCTTGGGCAGTACCTGATACGGCTGCCCAATTGAACAACATACAAGGAAAGCACCATGCGCCACGGAAACGGCCTTCGCAAACTCAACCGTACCAGCGCGCATCGCCAAGCGATGCTGCGCAACATGATGAATTCGCTCATCGAGCACGAAGCCATCAAGACCACGCTGCCCAAGTCCAAGGAACTGCGCCGCGTGATCGAGCCCATGATCACCCTGGCCAAGGTGGACTCCGTGGCCAATCGCCGCCTTGCGTTCAACCGCCTGCGTGACCGCGACAGCGTCACCAAGCTGTTCAACGACCTCGGCCCCCGCTTCAAGACACGTCCTGGCGGTTACACCCGCATCCTGAAGATGGGCTTCCGCGTGGGTGACAACGCTCCCATGGCGCTGGTGGAACTGGTCGAGCGCGCAGAAGTTGCTGCTCCCGCCGCAGATTCTGCAACGGCAGCCTAAAAGTACGCTATAATTTCTGTCTTGCCGCGCGATGGAGCAGTCTGGTAGCTCGTTGGGCTCATAACCCAAAGGTCGGAGGTTCAAATCCTTCTCGCGCAACCAATATTGAAGCGGTTTCCGCTACAAGCAAACGCCCACTCACCAGTGGGCGTTTTTGTTTCTGGCGCGATTTGTTTCACCCAGGCAAGCCCATGTCATACTGCTTTTTTGGACACTGAAAAGCACAATGGTGGAGCGAGCGCAGACCCTGATCCGCACCCTGCAACCGGGATGGCTGGCGCTGCATGGCAACCGCATGGAGGATCTGGCCCAGACCGTGGCCGAGTGGTTGCACCGCCACCCGCTCGAACCTCTGGAGGCTGAGGTGGTGCTGGTGCAGAGCAATGCCATGGCCGAGTGGTTCAAGATGACCATGGCCGTGCGCAGCGGGGTCAGTGCCGCGTTGCGCGTGGAGCTGCCCTCGCGCTTCCTGTGGCGCAGCTACCGGCAGGTGCTCGGCGCCCAGGTGGGGGCTGACGCGCCCACAGACAAGGCTGCGCTGACGTGGCGGCTGTTGAAGCTGCTGCCTGCGCTGACCGAGCGGCCCGACTATGCACCGCTGGCGCACACGCTGCGCAGCGGCAGGCCCCATGACCATTACCTGCTGGCCCGGCGCCTGGCCGACCTGTGGGATCAGTACCAAGTCTATCGCCCCGATTGGCTGGACGACTGGGCCCACGGACGCGACGGCTTGCGCGGGCCGGGCGGCGCACTGTCGGCCCTGCCCGAGAGCGAACGCTGGCAGCCTGCGCTGTGGCGTGAAGTGCTGCAGAGCCTGACCGATGCCGAGCGCGCCGCAGCGCGACCCCAGGTCCACCGGCGTGCGCTGGATGCATTGCTGCAAGGGCATCTCCCAGCGCAAGGTGCCCAGCTGCCGCGCCGCGTCATCCTGTTCGGCATGGCGCATGTGCCTCAGCCGGTGCTGGACTGGTTGGCCGCCATGGCGCGGCACTGCCAGGTGTTGCTGGCCATTCCCAATCCCTGCCGCTACCACTGGGCTGACATCATGGATGGCCGCGAATGGCTGCGCATGCACCAGCGCCGTCTTCCGGCACGGGCAGGGCGGGACCTGGCCGATGTGCCGCTGGAACAGATGCACCTGCATGCCCATCCGCTGTTGGCCGCCTGGGGGCGACAAAGCCGCGATTTCGTGCGCCAGCTCGATGCGTATGAGGATGCTGCCGCCGAGCCCTCGCTGTGGGGCATGCCGCGCCTGGACCTGTTCGATGACGGTGAGGCGCAGGACGCGCCCCTGCTGCAGCAGGTACAGCACCGCATCCGTGACCTGGTGCCCTTGTCCGACCACCCGCAGCGCACCCTCGCGCCGGACGACCGATCGATCCAGTTCCACGCGGCACATGGTGCCTTGCGCGAGGTCGAGGTGCTGCACGACCAGCTCCTGGAGCTGCTGGCACACCCGCCGCAGGGCCGGGCGCTGCACCCGCGTGACATTGTGGTCATGGTGCCGGACATCGACGCCATGGCGCCCGCCATCCGTGCGGTGTTTGCGCAGTACCCGTCGGACGACGCGCGCCACATCCCCTTCGACATTGCTGACCAGAGCCCGCGCACCAGCCAGCCGCTGATGGCCACCGTGGAGTGGCTCTGGGGCCTGCCCGCGCGGCGTTGCACGCTGAGCGAGCTGCATGGACTGCTGGACGTGCCTGCCCTGGCGGCGCGTTTCGGCGTGCAGCCCCAGGATCGGGACACCCTGGTGCACTGGATGGCGCAGGCCGCCATCCGCTGGGGCCTGACGCAAGACCACCGCAATGCCCTGGATCTGCCGCTCTGCGGTGCCACCAACAGCGCGCACTTTGGCTTGCAGCGCATGCTCCTGGGCTATGCCGGCGGGGCCACCCGTTTTGCAGACATCGAACCCTGTACCGAGGTGGGCGGCCTGGATGCCGCGCTGGTGGGTGCCCTGGCCGCCTTGCTCGAACGCCTGGAAGCCTGGCGCTGCGCGGCCAGCCAGCCCGCCACGCCCGAACAGTGGGCGCAGCACCTGCGTGCACTCTGGGCGGCGTGCTTTGCGGCCACCGACGACAGCGACCGCCAAGTGCTCGAATCCCTGGAGGCCGCGTTGGAGGCCTGGCTCCAGGCCTGCGATGGGGCAGATTTTGCGCAGCCGCTACCCCTGGAGACGGTGCACGACGCCGTCCTGCAATGCCTGGAGCCGCCCAGCACGCAGCAGCGCTTCCGCGCCGGGGGGGTGACCTTCTGCACACTCATGCCCATGCGGGCCATCCCCTTTGACGTGGTCTGCCTGCTGGGCATGAACGACGGCGACTACCCGCGCCGCACGCCGCGCAACGATTTCGACCTCATGGTCCAGCCCGGCCAGGCAAGGCCTGGGGACCGTTCGCGCCAGACCGATGACCGCCAGCTCATGCTCGACGCATTGCTGGCGGCGCGCCGCGTGTTCTATGTGAGCTGGACCGGCCGCAACGTGCGCGACAACACCGAGCAGCCGCCCTCCGTGCTGGTTGCGCAACTGCGGGACTACCTGCAGGCCGCTTGGGGGCCGCAGGCATTGGCCGAGCGCACCACCGAGCACCCGCTGCAGCCCTTCAGTGCGCGCTACTTCCAGGGTGAGACCGGCCTGTTCACCCATGCCCGCGAATGGCGCGAAGCCCATGCCCCGGTGCCCGAGCATGCACCGGCCGCACTGCAGGCCCTGCCCGCGCGCGAGGCCGCCGCGCCGTTGGCCTTGCGCGACCTGGCCGATTGGATGCGCCATCCCGCCCGCTACTTCTTGCGCAAGCGCCTGGGCGTGGTGTTCGACCGCGACGACGATGCGCCCGAGGACTCCGAACCCTTCCACCTGGCGGGTCTGGAGCGCCACACCGTAGCGCGCCAGTTGCTCGATTTCCTGCCCACCGACTGGGCCGCGCTGCCCGACAGCGCCCCCCAGCACCACCTGGGCCAGGCCCTGCAGCGCCTGCGCCGTGCGGGCCTATTGCCTCTGGGCACGCCGGGCGACCACATCGTTGCCCAGTGGGGCGAGGAATGGCTGCCCCCGCTGCAAACCTGGCAAGGCCTGCAGCGTGACCATGCCCAGCCTGGTGCGCGGGTGCAGCTGATACGAACCGCCGACCTCCAGAATGCTATTTATGTAATAGCTACCAGCGCTTATCCAGCGAGCGTTGGAGGTCAAAATGACCTTGAGTCTTATCCCCTGCCCAGCCTGCAGGACTGGCTGGACGGCCTGCGTTGCAATGCCGCAGGACAGGCGGTGTGGATGCAACTCACCCCCTCGCGCCTGTTGCAGGACGCCAAAAAACGCAGCCTGCGCGCCGACCTGATGATCCAGCCCTGGCTGTGCAGCCTGGCTGCTGCTGCCAGCGGTACCGAACTGCGGGGGCTGCTGGTGGCACGCGACGTCTGGCTGGAATGGGAGCCGCTGGAGCCCAAGGCCGCACGCACCCAGCTCGACCGCTGGCTGTACGCCTGCCACCAGGGCCAGCGTGCCCCGCTGCCGCTGCCGCGCCGCACGGCATGGGCGCTGCTGGAGAGCGACGCGGCCGCCCGCACCGCCTACGAAGGCAACAGCCAGATGGACGGCGAGGCGCAAGACCCGGCATGGGCACGCTTTTACCCCAACTACGACGCCCTGGCCGCTGACGGCAGCCTGGCCGAGGCCGCCCAGGCCCTGTGGGCCCCGCTGGAGCAGTGGACCCGCGATGCGGTGCGCGTGCATGACCATGGCGCTGCCACCGCCACCCTTGCAGCAAGCAGCACGGAGGCATCGCTGTGAGCACGCACGATATGCTGCCGCAGGCGCTGGAGCCGCTGTCCTTTCCGCTGCACGGCAGCCGCCTCATCGAGGCCAGCGCGGGCACGGGCAAGACCTGGACCATTGCTGCCCTGGTGCTGCGCCTGGTGCTGGGCCATGGCGGGGGGGCGCCGCTGATGCCCGCGCAGATCCTGGTGATGACCTTCACCCGGGCCGCCACGCGCGAGCTTTCGAGCCGTATCCGTGCACGGCTGGCCCAGGCCGCACAGTGCTTTCGTGGCCTGGCCCCCGTGCCTGCGGACGACCCCTTTCTCGCCGCGCTGCTGCAGCACTATGCCCCCGGCCCGCAGCGCGAGCATGCCGCCTGGCGCCTCGCGCTCGCCGCCGAAGCCATGGACGAAGCGGCCGTGTTCACCATTGATGCCTGGTGCCAGCGCATGCTGCGCGAGCACGCCGTGGACAGCGGCCAACTCGACGAAGAAGAACTCAGCACCGACGAGCACAGCCTGCAGGCCCAGGCCGTGCAGGACTACTGGCGCCAGCAATGCTATGGGCTGACCCCTGCGCAGTTCGAAGCCGTGTCCCGCATCTGGCCCCATGTCGATGCGCTGCATGCCGACCTGCACAAGCTGCTGGACGCCGACCTGCCCGCGCTGGCGCAGCCCGCCACGCTGGTGCAGTGCCTGCAAGCGCATGCAGAGCAGGAACAAACCCTGCGTGCGGGTTGGCCGCAGCATGTGCAGGCCCTGCGCGACTGGCTGGAGGTGCACCTGCAGCAGCACAAGGCCCACTGGGACGGGCGCAAGATCCAGATCGGTCGCTGTACCACCTGGCTTGACGCGCTGCAACAGTGGCTGGACGGCGACTTGTGGCAGTCGCTGGAGTGGCCTGAGGCGGCCTGGCGCCGCCTTACGCCCCAGGGCCTGATGGACGCGCGCCTTGCCAGCGCGCCGCCGCTCGATCTGCCCGAAGCCTCTACCGCGCTGGAGCACCTGCAGCAGGCGCTGCTCGCGTCAACACCACTGGCTGCCCGGCTGCGCCTGCACGCCGCCACCCAGGTGCAGCAGCGCGTGGCCCTGCTCAAGCGCCAGGGCCGCGTGCTCGGCTTTCGCGACCTGCTGCAGCGCCTGGTGCAGGCCTTGCAGGCACCGCAGGGCGCACGCCTGCGCGCGCGCATCACGGCCCAGTACCCGGTGGCGCTGATCGACGAATTCCAGGACACCTCACCCCTGCAGTACCGTTTGTTCGATCTGCTGTACGCGCCCCGCGCGCCCCAGCCCGACACCGCGCTGCTGCTCATTGGCGACCCCAAGCAATCCATCTACGGCTTTCGCGGGGCCGACATCTACAGCTACCTGGAGGCGCGCCGCGCCACCCAGGGGCGCCACTACCTGCTGGTCATCAACCACCGCTCCACGCAGGCGCTGGTGGGTGCGGTCAACCACCTGTTCGCCCGTGCCGAGGCACGCGGGGGTGAGGGCGCGTTTTTGCTGCGTGATCCTGAGGGCGGCGAGAACCCCTTGCCCTTTGTGCCCGTGCAGGCGCGCGGGCGGCCCGAGCAGTTCCAGACTGCCGATGGACCCGTGCCTGCGCTGGACATCCACCACGACCTGGAACTGGCGGGGATCCCCGAGCACCGCGAACGCTTTGCCGCGCGCTGCGCCGCCCAGATCGTGCAGTGGCTGGCCGATGCACAAACCGGCTTTGCGCAGGCCGACGCCCCGTTGCGCCGCCTGCGCCCGGCAGACATTGCGGTGCTGGTGCGCTCGCGCACCGAGGCCGCCGCCGTGCGGCGCCAATTGCAACAGCGGGGCGTGGCCTCGGTGTACCTGTCCGACCGCGACTCGGTGTTCGACAGCGACGAGGCACACGACCTCGTCTGGTGGCTGCAGGCCGTGGCCGATCCGCAGGACGCCAGCCTGCTGCGTACCGGCTTGGCCACCCGCCTCATCGGCCTGGGCCTGGACGAGCTGGCCGCGCTGGCCGACGACGACCAGGCCTTCGAGCAGCGCAGCGCCCAGCTGCGCGCGCTGCACGCCATCTGGCACAGCCAGGGCGTGCTCACCATGCTGCGCCAGACCCTGCACCAGTTCGATTTACCCGCGCGCTGGCTGCGCGATCACGGCGGCGAGCGGCGCCTGACCAACGTGCTGCACCTGGCCGAACTGCTGCAAGAGGCCAGCACCCACCTGGAGGGCGAACACGCCCTGCTGCGCTGGCTGCACACCCAGGTGCACGAAGACCGCCTGGCCGGGGATGAACAAATCCTGCGCCTGGAGAGCGACGCCGACCTGGTGCAGGTCGTCACCGTGCACAAGAGCAAGGGCCTGGAATACCCCGTGGTCTGCCTGCCCTTTGCCTGGAGCGTGCCCGGCGGACGCACGCGCGCGGGCGACTACCCCGTGCTCCCCGATGCCCAGGGCCAGCGCCACCAGCACCTGCACTGGACCGACGAGCTCAAGGCGCAGACCGCCCAGGAGCGCCTGCGCGAAGACCTGCGCCTGCTGTACGTGGCCCTCACCCGCGCGCGCCACAGCGTATGGATGGGCTTTGCCGCCGTGCGCGTGGGCAACGGCAAGCAGTGCCGCACGCACGACAGCGCCCTGGGCTGCCTGCTGGCCGGGCCCCAGGCCGCGCTGGAGCCGCACGACTGGCACACGCAACTGCAGGCCCTGGCCGAGGCCCAGCCCGCGCTGCTGCGCGTGCAGCCGGCCACCCCCTTGCCCGTGCCACTGCAGGCCCTGGCCCCGGTGGCCGATGCACCGGTGCTGGCCCCCAGCGTGCCCTATGCCGCGCAGTTCGACCGGCGCTGGGGCATCGGCAGTTTTTCGCAGCTGGTGCGCGCCAGCGCCCCAAGTTCAGTGCCCCTGGCCGCCCTGGCGCTCCAGCGTCCGGCCGACGATGAGCTTGCGCCCCTGGTGCCGCTGGCCGCGCCAGCCGCCGGGGTTGCAACGCCCGATCCCTGGGCCGCTACTCCCCGGGGCCGCACGCTGGACCTGTTTGACGACACCCCGCCCGCAGCCCAGGGCCTGCTGCTTTCCCCGGCAGCGCAGGCAGCGCCCTGGCACCAGTTCGTGCGCGGCAGCGCCGCTGGCAACTTCCTGCACCAGCAGCTCGAATGGCTGGCGGCCGAAGGCTTTTCGCTGGAGCCCGAAGGCCCCCTGGCCGATCGCCTGCGCAGGCGCTGCGAGCGCGCGGGCCATGGCGAACGCGCCGCCGAGCTGGTGCACTGGCTCAGCACCGTGGTGCACCTGCCCTTGCCGCCGGTGGGTGCGTCGCTGCGCGGCCTGCAGCGCATGCTGCCCGAAATGGAGTTCTGGTTGCCCGTGCACCGTTTGCCTGCTGCCGAGGTCGATGCACTGTGCCGCACCCACCTGCTGGCGGGGCGCGAACGCCCGGCACTGCCCGAGCGTGAGCTGCGCGGCATGCTCATGGGCTTTGCCGACCTGGTGTTCGAGCAGGGCGGGCGCTACTGGGTGCTGGACTACAAATCCAACCACCTGGGCGACAGCGGCGCCGCCTACACCGCAGACACGCTGGACGCCGCCCTGGCTGCGCACCGCTACGACGTGCAGGCCGCGCTCTACCTGCTGGCCCTGCACCGCCTGCTGCGCGCGCGCCTGGGGGCAGCCTACACACCGCAGCAGCACCTGGGCGGTGCGCTGTTCTGGTTCCTGCGCGGGATCGACGGGCCCCAGGCGGGCCTGTGCCACCTGACGCCGCCCACGGCCCTGCTCGACGCGCTCGACGCCATGCTGGACCCTGCCGAGAACGCCGCATGAACAAGCCCCTCGAACTCTTGCAGCAATGGGTGGACGCCGGTTGGCTGCGCCACCTGGACCGCGCACTGGCCCGCTGGGTGGCGGAGCTCGACCCCCAGGCCCGCCCCGAGTTGCTGATGGCCACCGCGCTGCTGGCGCACCTGGAAGGGCGCGGCCACACCTGCCTCCCGCTGGAGGCCTTGGTGCGCGAACCGGCAGCCCTGCTGGCCTGGCCCGCCCCGGCGCCCCAGGCCCTCGCGCAGGCCTGGCACGCGCTGCCGCAGGGTCTGGACGATTGGCTGGAGGCCCTGCGCCGCAGCCCGGTGGTGCACGAGGAGGGCGTGGCGCCAGACCAGGGCCAGCCGCTGGTGCTGGGGGGCAGCGCCACGGCGCCCTTGCTGTACCTGCGCCGCTACTGGGGTTACGAAACCCGCGTGGCGCAGGCGCTGCGTGAGCGGGCCAGTGCGCCGCTGCCGGTCGATGAAGCCCTGGCAAGACAGTGGCTGGCCCGCCTGTTTGCGCCCGCGCAGCCAGGCCAGGTGCCGGATGCCCCAGCCCGCACCGAGGGCGATACCGATGTCGATTGGCAGCAACTGGCCTGTGCCGTGGCGCTGCGCTCGCGCGTGGCGGTGCTCACCGGGGGGCCGGGCACCGGCAAGACCTACACCGCCGCCCGCCTGTTGGCCCTGCTGGCCGCCATGGAACCACCGGGCAGGCCCTGGCGCGTGGCCCTGGCCGCACCCACGGGCAAGGCGGCTGCGCGGCTGCGCCAGTCCATCGACGGTGCACTGCAAGACCTGCAAACGCCGCTGCAGGGTGTGCTGGACGTGCAGGCCCTGGCCCAGCGCCTGGGCCCGGCGCGCACCCTGCACGCACTGCTGGGCGCCCAGCCGCACACGCGCCAGATGCGCCACCACGCGGGCCACCCGCTGGATGTGGATGTGCTGCTGGTGGACGAAGCCTCCATGGTGCACCTGGAGATGATGGCGGCGCTGCTCGACGCGCTGCCCGCCAGCGCACGCCTGGTGCTGCTGGGCGACAAGGACCAGCTCGCCTCGGTCGAGGCCGGTGCCGTGCTGGGCGACCTGTGCCGCGACGCCGCGGCAGGCCGCTACAGCACAGAGACCCGCCGCTACCTGCAGGCCACCACGGGCCAGACCCTGCCCGATGCCTTGCTCGAAAGCGGCGCCCAGGCGCCAGCCCTGGCACAGCACATGGTCATGCTGCGCAAAAGCCGTCGCTTTGGCGGCCCCATCGGCGCGCTGGCGCTGGCCGTGAACCAGGGCGATGCGCCCCAGGCCCGCCGTGTGCTGGACGCCGACCCCCAGGGTGCCGTGCACCTGCTGGCCAGCAGCGATCCGGCGGCGGCCGTGCAACTGGCCCTGCGCGGCCGCTTGGGTGCGGCGGGCTGCTACCGCGACTACCTGCGCGCGATGGCCGTGCCCGTGCCTGCCCAGGAAGACGCCCACACGGCCTGGGTGCAAGGCGTGCTGCGGGCCTTCGACGGGTTTCGGCTGCTGTGCGCTGTGCGCGAAGGCCCGTGGGGAGCTGCCGGGCTCAACCGTGCGGTCGAAACGGCCTTGCGCGGCGCGGGCCTCCTGCAGGGGCGGGGTGAATGGTATGCAGGCCGCCCCGTCATGGTCACGCGCAACGACGCAGGCTTGGGCGTCTTCAACGGCGACATCGGCATCGTGCTGCAGGCGCCGGGCGGTGGCCTGCGTGCCTACTTTGCCGACGGGCCGCAGCTGCGCTCGGTGGGTGTGGCCCGGCTGGCGCATGTGGAAACCGCCTTTGCCATGACTGTGCACAAAAGCCAGGGCTCGGAGTTCGGGCACACCGCCCTGGTGCTGCCGCCCCAGGCCGCCGGGGCCTTGCTCAGCCGGGAGCTGGTGTACACCGGCATCACCCGCGCGCGCGACGCCTTCACCCTGGTGGCCGCGCAGCCCGCAGTGCTGGAGCAGGCGCTGCGCCAGCGCACACAGCGCAGCAGCGGCCTGCCTGCGCGGCTGCAGGCTTGACCTCTCAGCGATCCATTGCGCGAACGCGGCACCCCCAACGTATGCCACCGGCGCGCCCCAGGTCAGGGCCGCCCGCGATGCATGAAACTGGCGCGCCCCATGCCAGGGCTCCCGCGCAAGGGCCGCCCCGCCGCGCCGGGAGCGTCCCCCCTCCCGAATCGCGCGGCGATTCGAGAGCGGGGGAAGGCGCTTCAGGTGGGCTTACTTCTCGGCCTTTTCCTGGCAACCCAGGCAGCGTGCCGCCTCGGGGGCAACATGCAGGCGGGCCGTGCCAATGTCGGCGCCGCAGTCCGTGCATTCGCCGTAGCTGCCGGCCGCGATGCGTTCCAGCGCTGCGTCGATGGCCGCAAGGTGGGCGATTTCGTGTTCGCCCAGAGCGAACTCGATGTCGCGCTCAGTGTTGACCTGCGCGCGGGAGTCCTCGGGGTGACCAAAATGCTCCGCAGCCACATCCGCACGGCCCACGGTGCCGCCACGTTGCGCTGCCAGTTGTGCCAGCACCTGGGCACGCAGTGCGAGCAACTGTTGTTGGAAAGGGCTGGCTTGTTCGGTATTCATGGGTTCTGCGTGGTTTGTAGAGGATGCCTTCATCTTGCGCCGTGCGCGGCGTTCAGGGGTTGACCGGAGTCAAGAAATTCCGACGTGCGGGAGGCCACCAGCCATGCTGCCTCCTACAATCGCCACATGTTGACCACGCGCTGCCGCCATCGGTTTGCCGGTTTCCTGCTGGCGTGCTGGGCCGTGGTCCAGGCGGTGGCCGGGGCACCCGTTCCCGGCGCGCTGGAAGTGCAGCGCATCTGCTCCGCGCAGGCGCCCGGTCAGTGGCGGCTGGTCTTGCCGCTGGACGCGCCCGAAGCGCCTTCGTCCGTGCATGCCCCGGACTGTCTTTTGTGCCTGCCCCCCTTGTGGCTCGGGCCGCCAGCGGCCCACGCCATGGTGCTGGCGCCTGCCAGCGCTGCACCCGCGGAGCCCAGGCGTGAACCGTGGGCTCTGGCCATGGTGGGCGCCTTGCCGCAGGCACGGGCGCCCCCTCAAATGCTATAAAAATAATAGCTATCAGCGCTTGATGATAGGGCGCTAGAGTCGATTTTTGCTTGTATTTTTTGCCTCCATGGCAATGTCTTGATTTGGAGAAAACCATGAACTTCCCCCGCATCACTTCCTCTCTGCTCGTCGCTGCCGCTCTGGCCTCGGGTCTGGCCCAGGCCCAGACGGCAGCCCCCGTCACCGTGGATGGTGCCTGGGTGCGTGCCAGCGTGCAGGGGCAAAAGGCCACGGGTGCCTTCATGCGCCTGACCGCCAGCGAGGCCACTCGCCTGGTGGGCGCCGCCTCGCCAGCGGCCGGCGTGACCGAAGTGCACGAAATGAAGATGGAAGGCGACGTGATGAAGATGCGCGCCGTCACCGGCCTGGACCTTCCCGCAGGCCAGGCGGTGGAGCTCAAGCCCGGTGGCTACCACGTCATGCTGATGGACCTGAAGGCGCCCCTGGCCAAGGGCAGCACCGTGCCGGTGACACTGACGTTCAAGAACGCCCAGGGCGCCGAGAGCAAGCTGGAGCTGCAGGTGCCTGTGCAGGCGCAGATGCCCGCCATGCAGGGCGGCCATGGCAGCCACGGAATGCACAAGTAATCCCCCCGCGCCACCGGCCCTGGCCTGTCGTGCAGGCACAGGGCGGGTGCGCAGGGCAGGGTGGTGCCCATGGCGCACAGGGGCCGCGTTGGGGTAAGCTGTTCGTATCCTCGACTTTCCATCCATTGGAGCGGCTATGAGCGACTCATCCCCCCTCGGTTTCGGCAAATACGTGCCGGGTTTCGAATTCCTCCAGAACCTGGCCAAGGGTGCTTCCAACAGCATTCCGCAGTTGCCCAACCTGTCCCATTGGGTGGCTCCCACCATCAGCGTGGAAGAACTGGAAAAGCGCATCGAAGAACTCAAGGCAGTGCAGTTCTGGCTCGAGCAGAACTCGCGTGCGTTGGCCGCCACCATCCAGGCGCTGGAGGTGCAGAAGATGACGCTGGCCACCCTCAAGGGCATGAATTTCAGCGTGGGTGATGTGGCCAACGCCTTCAAGCTCAAGACCGCAGATACCGTGATGGAGGGCGTGCACAAGGCCAGCGACACGCTGGCCCATGCAGCGCAGGCCGTCTCCGGTGCGGCCAGCCGCGTGGCAGACATTGCAGCCCCTGAGGAGCCCGCAGCCGCTCCTGCTGCGCGCAAGACGGCCAAGCCCAAGGCCAAGGCAGGCGCCAAGGCCGATGCCGGGGCGGGCGCGGGCCTGATCGATCCCATGCAATGGTGGGGCGCGCTGACGCAGCAGTTCCAGCAGATTGCCGCCAGCGCCATGAAGGATGCCGCCAAGCAGACGGCGCTGGACACCACGCGCAACATGGCCACCGGCCTGGCCAAGGAGGCGCTGAAGACCGCCACCGGCATGGCTGCACGGGGCGTGCAGTCGGTGCAGGGTGCCGCGCGGCGTGCGGCAGCCCCTGCCGCGTCCGCGCCAGCCGCCCCCCGCGCGGCCGCCAAGGCCCCGGCACGCAAGGCGGCCGCCCGCAAGGCACCGGCCAAGCGCAGCCCGGCCAAGCGCAGCCCGGCCAAGAAGGCAGTGCGCAAGACGACCGGTTGAGGGTGCTGCCGAGCACACAGCGCCCCGCGCCGCAGGACGGTCCATGAAGCGATTTCCCACCGCCCATGCCACCCATCCGCAGTGGCGCATGGCCGTGGCCCTGGTGCTGGCGCAACTGCGCGCGCAGATGGCTTTGCCGGGGTACGCCGCCGCGCCCACCCTGGGCCTGCTCTATATCACCGACCACTACGCGGCCGAGGCGGCGGCGCTGCTGGATGTGCTCTCCGCCGAGCTGCCCGAGGTCACTGACTGGAGTGGCACCGTGGGCGTGGGGGTGTGTGCCGCCGGGGCCGAGTACCTGGACGAGCCCGCCCTGTCCGTGATGCTGCTGGACCTTCCGCCAGACCAGTACCGCGTGTTTTCCGGCGTGGCGCCGCTTCCGCGCGGCGGCAGCGGTGCGTTTGCTGCGCACACGGCGCTGGTCCATGCCGATGGGCACACCCCTGACCTTCCGGGGCTGATCGATGAAATGGCGCAGCGCACCCGCACGGGCTACCTGTTTGGAGGCGTGTGTGCCAGCCGTGGCGCGGGCGTGCAGTTTGCCGTGGCGGGCAACGGCAACCTGGCCGGACATGGCGCGGCGGGTGGTGTCTTCAGCGGCGGCCTCTCGGGCGTGGCTTTTGGCGCGGGGGTGGAACTGGTTTCGCGTGTCACCCAGGGGTGTCAGCCCGTGGGGCCCACGCAGCGCATCACCGCCGCCGATGGCAACGTGGTGCTGGAACTGGACGGCAAGCCGGCCCTGGGCGAGCTGCTGCAAACGCTGGATGTTTCCCTGCAGGACGATCCACAGGAAGCAGTGCGCCGCATCCGGTCCACCCTGGCCGGTTTGACCAACGCCGACAGCGCGGTGGCTTTTGGGCGCACCGGGCATTTCGGGAACGACACGCGGGTGCGGCACATCCTCGGGCTGGATGGAGCGCGCCAGGGTGTGGCCTTGGCCGATACGGTGGAGCCGGGCATGCTACTGGCCTTTTGCCAGCGCAATGCCGGGGCTGCGCGGGCCGACCTGGTGCGCATTTGCACCGAGATCCGCGAGGAGTTGACCCCTGAGGAAACCGAGCCTTCGGCGGTTGGCGTGCAGATTTCGCGGCCAGTGCCGGGTGCAGCGCCAGCGCTGGCGTCCGGTCGCCAGCGAGAGGTGGCGGGGGCCATTTACGTGAGCTGCTCGGGCCGGGGCGGGCCGCATTTTGGCGCGCCGGGTGCCGAGCTGCAGATCGTGCGCCACGCCTTGGGTGATGTGCCCTTGGTCGGTTTTTTCGCTGCCGGCGAAATTGCGCGCAATCAGCTGTACGGTTACACCGGCGTGCTGACGGTTTTCTGCACCACGCCCGATTGAAGCGCCGGGATCAGTCCTTCTCGGTGGGCAGGCCCTCGGCCGCCCATTCCGGCAGGCCGCCGCGCAACCAGTACACATTCTTGTGGCCTTTGGCGGCGGCCAGCTTGGCGGCTTTGTAGGACTTCCAGCATTCGGCTCCATTGCAGGCAAACACCATGGGCTTGGCAGGCAGCTTGTCCAAGGCGCTGAAGTCGTCGGTGGCAGGGTCGAAGGCCACGTCCTTGAGGCTCTTTTCGACGTAGGGCGCCCACACCGCGCCTTTCATGCGCTTGGTTCGGAATTCCTTCTCGGTGCGCGTATCCACCAGCAATGCGCCCTGGCCCTGGAGCTGCTGCGCCTCCTTGGCATTCACGCGTTGCACGCCGGGCAGGGCTACCGGGGTGAACAGGCCCAGTTCGGCCACACGCTTGTATTGCGCAGTCTCCGGCTTCAGAGTGGCAAGGGCCAGGCCAGAGGGTTCGCTGGCGGTGGCGAACCACTGTGCCACGCGGCTGCGCAACTCGGGCGGGAGGTCTTTCTTCACCACCACCGTGAATCCGCCCGGCACGGGCTGGCTGGATGCCAGCAGCTTGGCGGCCTTGGGTTGTGCGGCAGACCATTCGGCCCAGTCGTCCTCGCGCACCACGGTGGCGTCGGTGGAGCCCAGCAACAGCGCCGTGAGGCCTGCTTGCGGGTACTTCTCGTACTGCACCTGTTTCAGGTCCTTGAAAGACAGGCCGGCCTCGTTGAGCATGCCGCGGGCCATGTAGGTGTAAATCGAATCCTGCTGGGGCAGGTACAACCGCCCCCCTTTCAATGCGCCCACGGCAGCGGTGGTGGGCGCTGCGACCAGCACGTATTTTTGCGACTTGTGGTTGGCGCCCACCAGTTCGTAACCCCGGTCCAGGGCGGACGCCGCTACCTGTGCTGGGCCAATGAAGATGTCGTAACCGGCACTGCGCGTGGCCCGCATCACGTCGGCAAGGTCTTCGCTGACGGTGACCGATGCGGTTTGCCCCGCCGCTTTGCCCAGGCCGGCTTCCATCTGGCTGCGCAAGATGGTGTGCGCTGCCTTTTTGGCCGTCGGCTCCACCGCGACGATGGCGGTGATATCCGCCAGACTGGTGGCGCAGGCGCACCCCAAGCCCAGTGCTACCAAGCCAGTGCGCAACAAAGAAAAGGGTGTGGGCGCTGTAGTCATGGCATCTCGCAGGGTCATGGTGAGGGCGGCGTTTGGCAGCGTCTAATATGCATCAGCCTGGCATGTGCAGGAACGAATGTTTCCAATAAATACGAATGTTTTACATTTGCTGACAATGAGAAAGCCTCGCAACACGGGGGTGTGCCGTGAGAATGGCTTGGTTCGTCTGGTGCGGGGGGTGTTCGGCGTTTGCCCGTGCACGGCACCGGGCGTGACCAACATTCTTGATGGAGTGGAGACACCGTGAAACCAGCAAACACATTGCAACGTCGCCAGATGCTTGCCGCCAGTGCGGCGGGCCTGGGTGCTCTGGGCTTGGGGGGCTTGGGAACGCAGGCCCATGCCCAATCGAGCGCCGCTGCGGGTGCCAAGCCGCTGCCTGCCGTGGCTGCCTGGAAAGACCCCAAGGCCATGATCGTGCACAGCAGTAATACGCTGGAAACGCGGCGTGCGGCGTTTGGCACCAGTGTCGTCACGCCGACCAATCGCTTGTTTGTGCGCAACAACCTGCCGGCTCCCGATGCCTCCATCCTGGAGCATCGTGATGCCTGGACGGTGGCGTTTGAAGGCGTCAAGGGTCCCCGCTCCCTGACCTTGGCCGATCTCAAGACCCTGGGCGTCGAAACCGTGGCCACCGTGCTGCAATGTTCGGGCAACGGTCGGGGCTTCTTCCCGAGCAAGCCCAGCGGCACGCCCTGGCAAGTGGGCGCCGCTGGTTGCGTGCTGTGGAGTGGCGTGCCACTGCGCACGGTGATCCATGTGCTGGGCGGTGCGGAAGAAGGCATGGCCTACCTCACCGGCACCGGTGGCGAGAAGTTGCCCGAGGGCGTGGATCCGTTGACGGTCATGGTGGAGCGCTCGGTCCCCATCAAGGCCCTGGACGATGCGCTGCTGGCCTGGGAGATGAACGGCGAGCCTTTGCCCCTGGCGCATGGGGGCCCCCTGCGCCTCATCGTGCCGGGGTACCAGGGCGTCAACAACGTCAAATACGTCAAGCGGGTGGCCCTGACCCGCGAGCAGTCCCGCGCGGGCATCATGGCCAACCGTTACCGCATGGTTCCGCCGGGGGGCAAGGGCAATCCTGGTCTGCCCTCCGTGTGGGAAATGGTGGTGAAATCCTGGATCAATGGCCCCTTGTCCGAGGAGGGCGCCTTGCGTGCGGGATGGACACAGATCCATGGAGTGGCCTTTGCGGGAACCCGAGAAGTGCGTGGCGTGGAGGTGTCCATCGATGGCGGCATGAGCTGGCATCAGGCACAACTGGTCGGGCCGAACCTGGGGCGTTTTGCCTGGCGCCAGTTCGTTTTGCCAGTACAGCTTTCTGCAGGAACACATGTGCTTGTGAGCCGTGCCACCGATGCAGCAGGAAATGCGCAGCCCAGAGAGCGTGTAGAAAACAATTCTGGTTACAACAACAATAGTTGGTTGGACCACGCCGTCACCGTCACTGTGGCATGAGGGCTCCTGTGCTCGGGTGGGTTCGCGGCGCTGGCGTGCTGGGGACTTTGCTGCTGGGGCTTGCGGGCCCTGCAAACGCCGCCGATCCGCAGGTGCTGGCGCGCGGCAAGGCGTTGTTTTCCACCGTCCAGCCCGCCTGCGCCTTGTGCCACACCCTCAAGGCAGCCGCTTCCAGCGGTCAGGTGGGGCCGAACCTGGATGAGCTGCAGCCCGACGCTGACCGCGTGCTGCGCGCCGTGCGCGAAGGCTTGGGTGTGATGCCTTCGTTTGAAGGGCAACTCACCGAGCAGGACATGCGCGCGCTGGCTGCGTTTGTGGCGCACTCCAGCGGCGCTGCGCGCTGACACGACATACACTGCGGCGCTCAGGGCGGCAGTGGGCATTGCAACGCATCGGCAAGGGGTTTGCCGATGGTCCTGCCATCGCGCCGCATCCATGGAGTGTGCATGCCGTTGTGGAGCCTCTATCGTCAGTCTGTACGGACACAGCTCCTGTGGCTGCTGGGTGCAGCCATGCTGCCGTTGCTGGGGCTGCTTTTTCGCCAGATCTACCTGGAGCGCCTGGAAGCCAGGGAGCGCGCCAACGATCAGGTGCGCATCCTGGCGCAGCAAACCGCGCAGAATCTGAACCTGGTGCTGCGCGACTATGAAGCGGTGTTGCAACGCATTGGGCTGCGTCCTTCAGTACGGGCGTTGGACGCTCGTGCATGCGATCCGTTGATTGCGGAGTTCGTGCGCCTGTACCCTGGGTTCACCAATTTGGTGGTGCAAGACCTGAAGGGAGGCAACGATTGTTCATTTTTGGACAGCAAGATCACGCCCGAACAATTGGCGCTGGTGCCTGGCTACGTTCAGGCGCGCACCGCCGAGGGCATGACCGTGGGGGGGGTCTCGGTGGGGCCTTTGTCAGGTCGATGGGTGGTGGTCTTGTTCCATCCGGTGCGCAATGTGCAGGGGGAGGTGGCGGGACTCGTGAGCCTGTCGATCGATTTGGAAGTTCTGGGCGAGCGCTTGCTGGCCGCCGTACCCAGCAATGCCCTGGTGGCGGTGTCTGACGCGCAGGGACGCATGTTGTTGCGCTCCAAGGATGCAAGCTTTTGGATGGGCCTGCCTTTGCCCGATGCCTTGCGGGCCATGGTCGGTGACGACCAGGCAGATGCGTCCCAAGTACTGAGTGCCGATGGCGTGGAGCGGCTTTTTGCCGTGGCCGATGTGCCGCTGGCGGGATGGAGGGTGCTGGCGGGAGTGCCTACCGCCGAAGTGTTTGCCGAGGCGGATCGCTCCTTCCGCTGGGGGGCGATGTCGGCGCTGGGTTTGGTGGTACTCGCGCTGTTGCTGGTCTGGCGCATCAGTCAGCGCATTGTGCGACCGATCGATGCGCTGCACTCGGCGGCTGCGAAAGTGTCTGCAGGGCAGACCCAGGCCCGCGTGATGCTGGAGGTCGGCCCGCGCGAGTTGCAGGCGGTGGCGGTGGAGTTCAA
Source organism: Simplicispira sedimenti (assembly GCF_022760965.1). Lineage (NCBI taxonomy): Bacteria > Pseudomonadati > Pseudomonadota > Betaproteobacteria > Burkholderiales > Comamonadaceae > Simplicispira > Simplicispira sedimenti. Next base: position 91,352 of record NZ_JAKVIJ010000006.1, on the reverse strand, counting down.
TCGGATGCTGGACAGCCGCGAACGGTTCCTGACCCATCTGGCTGGGAGCGAAGAGCGATTTCGTACGCTCGCGAGCCTCTCCGCCGATTGGTACTGGGAGCAGGATGCACAGTACCGGTTTGTTCGCCTGGAAGGCGGGATTGAGCAAAACATGGGGATGTCCGAACAGGCGTTTCTGGGCAAGACGGGCTGGGAGCTATCGACACTCAACATGACCCCGGAGGACTGGCGTGCACACCAGGCCGTGCTCCAGGCGCGGATGCCGTTTCGGGACCTTGTGGTTGCACACCAGGATCCTCGCGGTCACGTGCATTGGGGTGCGGTAAGCGGGACACCAGTCTGGGATGCGCAAGGGCGGTTTGTCGGCTATCGGGGCGTGGGGCGCAACATCACCGATGCCAAGCGCCAGGAGCAGGAACGCCTGCGCATGTCCCTGCACATCGAAGAGCTCTCGCGCAGGCTGGTGCAGTCGCAGGAAGAAGCGCGCAGGCGCTTTTCGCGCGAACTGCACGACCGCACCAGCCCCAATCTCGCGGCCCTGCGCATCAACCTGGACATGCTGAGCCAGGCACCGCCGCAGCAGCGCAGTGCACCGGAGTACGAGGAACGCCTGGAGGACATGCGCGCACTCATCGAAGACACCACGCTCAGTGTGCGTGAGATCTGTGCCGAGTTGCACCCCCCCGTGCTGGACCGGGGAGGCTTGCTGGCCGTGGTGCGCAGCTATGCCGAGCCGTTTGCTCGCCGTACGGGTGTGCAGGTGCAGGTGCTGTGCGAGCATGCAGAAGTGCGCTTGGCTCCGGACCTGGAATTGGCGCTGTTCCGTGTCGTCCAGGAAGCGCTGACCAATGCAGCCAAGCACGCCCATGCCCGGAGCATCACCGTGCAGCTGCAATTGCAGGATCGGCCGCTGCGGATTTGCATCGCTGACGATGGGGTAGGGTTTGATGTGGAGCAGGTCATGCGTGAGCGACGCACCGCAGGTCTGGGCCTCATCAACATGCGCGAAACCACTGAGTTTGCGGGTGGGCGGTTCAGCCTGGAGAGTGCTCCCGGCCAAGGGACGCGCATCTGTGTTGAAATCTGATGCCCGCGCCAACCCCCAGGCGATACCCATGAAAACACGGATTCTCTTGGCCGATGATCACCAGCTGTTCCGAGAGGCGTTGTGCCATCTGCTGGATTCGCAGTCTGACCTCGAAGTGGCTGGGCAGGTGGGCAATGGCCTGGAGGTGGTGGAACAAGCCCGCCGCACGGGAGCGCAGATCGTCTGCATGGATATCAGCATGCCGGGCATGAATGGTGCCGAGGTCACACGCAGCCTATTGACGGCGCTGCCCCTGGTCAAGGTGGTGGCGCTCTCGGCCTACTCCGATCGGCAGTATGTGCTGGACATGCTGCAGGCCGGAGCGATGGCGTATGTCACCAAGGCCGAGGCGAGTGAGGAGTTGTTGCGAGCCATCCGCGCGGTTCTGCAGGGGCGCAGTTACCTGTGTCCGGACGTAGCCGCCGTGGTGACAGGGGCTGCCGTGGCCCAGTCTGGTGGTGCGCCTGGTTCTGTGCGCTTGGGCGTGCGTGAACGGCAGGTGCTCAAACTGGTGGCCGAAGGCTGTACCTCCAACCAGATTGCAGAAGTGCTCCACATTGCATCCTCCACCGTGGATGTGCACCGCCGCAACATCATGCGCAAGCTCAACCTGCACAGTGTCGCAGAGCTGACACGCTACGTGATCAACCACGAGCGCGGCATCAGCTAGTGGCGTGAGTCTCCACCGAATTTCATCCAGTGAAATTTGGGTGGTGCACTACCTGTTTTTAGGTAGTCTTGCTACCAGCGCGGGGGAATTGTTTCAAATTGTGTATCTCTTTACAGTGCCGACCATGTCCTCCTTTCTGCACCGACTGGGCTTGGCCCAGAAGTTCCTGATCCTGGGTCTGCTGGCCTTGTTGATGGTGGCTCTGCCCACCGCCCTGTATTTGCAGCGTGCCTTTGCCGATGTGGCACTGGCCCAGCGCCAACTGGAGGGTGGCAAGGCGATGGTGGAGGTGAACCGGGTGATCCAGTTCAGTCAGATCCACCGGGGGTTGTCGGCCGGCATGCTGAGCGGCAACGAGGCGCTGGCACAGCGCCGTCCGGGGGTGGGTGCTTCCCTGGGGCAAACCATGGAGCGAGTGGATGGCCTGTTGAAGTCCATCCAGGCCAGTGCATCGTTGCAGGCTTTGTGGGCGCAGCGTCGGCAGGTCTGGGCGGTGTTGGAGCCCAGTGTTGCCGGGCGCCAGTTGACGGCGCTGGAGAGCACCCGATTGCACACGGAGTTCATCACGGGACATTTCGCATTCTCGGATGCATTGATGGATGAGTTTGGTCTTTCGCTCGATCAGAACCTCTCCACCCACATGCTGTCCCGTTCCAGCCTCGTGGACGCCATGATGCTGACCGAAATGATGGGCCAGATGCGCGCGAGGGGAACCAGTATGCTGAGCCAGGGCGAGATTTCCCCGCAGGGCCGCGCTGCGCTGGAGTCCCTTGCCAGACAGGCCAAGCAATTCAGTGACGATTGGAACCGCAACCTCGGCAAGGCCTTGGGCTCGGATGCAGCCATGCGCAATGCTTTGGAAGCGCCAGCCAGGCAGCAGCGTGAGGTGACTGCAGCGACACTGATGCTGGCGCAGAAAGAAGTGATCGAGGCGCAGCAGGCAGGCATCTCGCCGGAGGTGTACTTTGACACCTTCACCAAGTCCATTGACGGCTTGTATGCCTTCAATACCGATGCGGTGGGGCAACTTGCGCGGGTGCTCCAGGAGCGTGCTGCGCAGGCCAGTCGTTTGGCGTATGGCATGTGTGCGTTGCTGGTGGTTGGCATCGGGGTGGCGTTCTTGCTGGCGCTGATGTTCGTGCGCAGCATTACCCAGCCTGTGCGTCAGGCCGTGGTTCTGGCGCAGGCCGTTGCTGCTGGAAACCTGGCCACACGTGTGGAGGTGGCCCAGGGGAGCAATGAAGTGAGTGTGCTCACGCGGTCGCTCTCGGACATGCAGGAGCGCCTGGCGGCGCTGGTGTATCAGGTGCGCGCTGGTTCGCACCAGGTTGCCACGGCGAGCGCCCAGATTGCCACGGGCAACCATGACCTCGCTGCACGCACCGAAAGCCAGGCCAGCGCCCTGGAACAAACGGCTGCATCCATGGAGCAGCTCAACTCTACGGTTCAGCAGAACGCAGACAACGCGCGCCAGGCGAACAACCTCGCCCACAGCGCCAGTACGGTGGCGACCAAGGGCGGCGATGTGGTGGCGCAGGTCGTGGAAACCATGAAGGGTATCAACGAGAGTTCGCGCAAGATCGCCGACATCATCCAGGTGATCGATAGCATTGCCTTCCAGACCAACATCCTGGCGCTCAATGCAGCGGTCGAAGCCGCAAGGGCGGGCGAACAAGGCCGCGGATTTGCGGTGGTGGCGGGAGAGGTGCGCAGCCTGGCGCAACGTTCTGCCGAAGCGGCCAAGGAAATCAAGCAGCTCATCACGGCCAGCGTCGAGCGTGTGGAGCAAGGTACCGCACAGGCGGACGAGGCCGGTGCCACCATGAACGAGGTGGTGAGTGCCATCCAGCGCGTGACGGATCTGATGAGCCAGATCAGCGCAGCGAGCCACGAGCAAAGCCTGGGAGTCTCGCAAGTGGGCGAAGCCGTGACCCAGCTGGATCAGGTGACCCAGCAAAACGCTGCCCTGGTGGAAGAAATGGCTTCGGCTGCGGACAGCCTCAAGACGCAGGCGCAGGAGCTGGTCGCCGAGGTGGATGTTTTCAGGCTCGGTGAAGCAAAGGGCGATGCACAGCCCCTTGGAGTGACCACCGACAGGCGTACCGCGATGCCTTTGCTTCAATGACGCATCGTTCTGGGGCGGGCTCGGTTCAGGATGTGGCGACGCCGCCGCAGGGTTCCTCCCGCCCTTTCATTGCGCTGCTGTTGGCGGTGGCGATGGTGCTGCCGTTGACGGGGTGGCTGGTGGTGCGTATCCAGGGGCCCATGGCCGAGAAGGATGCCTTCGCCAACCTGGCGGCCATCGCACGGCTCAAGACCGATCAGATCGAGAACTGGCTGGGGGAGCGCCAGAAGAACGCCGAATTGCTGGCCGCCGACGCACATTTCGCGGTGGAAGTCGCGCGGTTGATTGAGCATCCGGCGACCGGGCATGAGGCGCAGCAGGCCATTCTGGAGCGGTTTTCGCTCTTGAGGTCAGCCTTCGACTATGACCAGATCGAGCTCATCACGCCCCAGGGGGAGGTGGTGACATCCATCGTAGAGGCATGGGATTTGCCAGGCCGGGTCGAGGGACTGCCACAAGACCAGCGCTGGGGCGGTAGCGTGGTTCGCCTGTCCATGCAGGAGGCCGGGGGTGGCGGCGCCTTGTTGCAGTGGTTGGTCCCGGTGTACCAGCTGTCAGCGGCAGAGCCCAGGCTCTTGTCCTGGGTGAGATTGAGCATTTCGCCGCAGCGCTTCCTGTTCCCCGTGATCCAGACCTGGCCCACCTCCAGCCCCAGCGGTGAGACGCTGTTGGTGGTTCGCGATGGTGATCAGGCGGTGTTCATGAACGAACTGCGCCACCGCAGCGGTACAGCCATGAAGCTCCGGTTTCCGGTATCACGCAAGGATCTCCCGGCGGCCGTGGCCCTGCGCTCCGACGTTCCGGGGCAGGTGATCGGCCGGGACCACCGCGATGTTCCTGTCGTTGCCGCGTACCGTGGCGTGGCCGGCACCGATTGGCGCGTGGTGGCCAAGATCGACAGGGAGGAGGTGCTTGCACCAGTGCATGTGCTGGCATGGTGGGTGGCAGGTGTGATCACGCTGGCCATGCTGGCATTGGGCGTGGTGCTGGCATTGTTCTGGAGGCACATCCGTCAGACGCACCAATGGCGTGAATGGGTGCAGCGCCAGCGTACAGACCGGCTGATGGAGCAGTTTTTTTCCTTGCCCTTCGTAGGCATTGCGACCATTGATCTGGACAAGCGCGAGTGGGGGCGCATCAACCAGCAGTTTGTGGACATTGTGGGCCTGACCTTTGAGCGCATGCGAACCATGACGTGGGCGTCACTGGTGTCCGAGAAAGACAAACTGCGGGACCTGCGCGGCCTTGCGCGGGTCATCCAGGGGCGCCAGAGTGCGTATGCGGTGGATCGCAGCATCAAAAGGGGTGATGGATCCAGCGCCTGGGTCAACCTGCAGATCAGGCGGCTGACGGCGGCACAGGAGGGCGACAGTGCGCAGTGCGTGGTGGTGATACAGGACATCACTTCCAGGGTGCGTTCCGAGGCGCGCATCCAACGCCAGAAACGCCTGTATGCAACGCTGAGCGCTTGCAATCAAGCGATCGTGCAGAGTCCGGATGAGTCCGTATTGTTCGCTCACGTCTGTGAGGCGGCTGTGTGCCTGGGAGGGATGCAGTCCGCGTGGATTGGCAGGTACTCCCGAGACACGGGAGAAATGGTGGCGCTGGCCACCAGTGGCGTGCGTGGGCAGGACCTGCCCGGCCAGGGCACGGCGCGCACGGCATTGCGCGAAGACAGAGCGGTTTGGATCGACGGATTGTCTGGCTCGGCCCCCACAGTGGCCATCGCCTTGCACTGCGATGGGGCGGTGGATGCGGTGTTTGTCCTGGTGGCAGAGCCTGGACAGGCCTTTGATGACGAGGCCAAGCGCTTGCTCCTCGCCATGGCGGCGGACGTTGACTTTGCCCTGGGGTACTTTGCCAACGAGCGCCAGCGCAAACATGCCGAAAACAAGCTGCGGCAATCGCAGCAGCAACTGGAACTGGTGCTCAAGGGATCAACCGATGCGCCATGGGACTGGGATCTGTCTCGGCAGCGGCTGGAGTTCTCGGCCCAGGGATGGCACATGCTGGGCTATGGCATGGCGGACATGCCCTCGGGCCCTGTGCAGTGGAAGTCGCATGTCCATCGGTCCGATGTGTCGGTGTTGCTCAAGCTGCACGAGGAATTGCGCCACTCGGACGCCACGGTGGTAGTGCAAGAGTTGCGCTTGCAACACAAAAATGGTCACCATGTGCCTGTCCTCGCGCGCGGCTATGTCACGCGCGACGCGCAAGGCAAGGCGGTGCGGGTGACCGGCACGGTCATGGATCTGACCTTGCAGCACCAGACCCGCCGCTTGGAAGCCTTGCGCGCCTATGCGCTGGAGCTGATCGCCAACGAACGGGATGTGGGTCGCATCGTGACGCGGTTGCTCGCAAAGCTGGAGTCCGATCTGCCTGGCGCCCGTGCCACGGTCTGGCTGCTGGAGCAACAATCTGGCGTCTGGGCGCCGCGCACGGCTGCCATGGGCGGCATGCTCGAGGATGCCCGCAGTGCCCTGGCGTTGCGGCCCGGCTCCGATGCCTGGGGTGCGGTGGAGTGGGCTGCGGGCGTCGAGGAGCCGCCCGAACTGACCAACCCCGCGCTGCGCGGCGCCTTGCACTCGGTGGCCTTCGCCAGTGGCTGGACCCACTGCACGGCACTGCCCATACGTTCGGACAATGGTGTGGTGTTGGGCGTGTTGGACGTATTCAGCAAGCCCAAGGCAGCGTTGCGTGAGCATGACCGCACGCTGATCGATCGCGTATGCCATTTTCTGGGCAGTGGGTTGCAGCGCAAGGCCTTCGAGGCCCAGCAGCGCCTGGCCGCCGAGGTCTTCTCGCACAGCAACGACGGCATCACGGTGACGGATGCGCACCAAAAAATCCTGCTCACCAACCCGGCGTTCACCGCCATCACGGGCTACTCACTGGCGGAGGTCGCCGGGCGCAACCCCCGGGTATTGGCCTCGGGCAGGCATGACGGCGGTTTTTACAGCGAGATGTGGCGCCACATCCAGGCACACGGCCTGTGGCAGGGCGAAATCTGGAATCGGCGCAAGAACGGCGAGGTGTATCCCCAGTGGCTCACCGTCAGCCGCATCCAGGACGCCGAGGGGCAGACTACGCATTACATCGGCATTTTCTCGGACGTGAGCCAACGCAAGGCCGACGAGCAGCGCATCCGCTGGATGGCGCATTTCGACCTGCTCACCGGGTTGCCCAACCGCGCCCTGCTGGCCGACCGCTTTGCGCACGATGTCAGCATGGCCCAGCGCGCCAGCGAGCCGTTGGCGGTGCTGTTCATGGATCTGGACCATTTCAAGCACATCAACGATTCGCTGGGGCACGGCGTGGGCGATGAACTCCTGGTGGCTGTGGCGCGGCGCATGCATGAACAGGTGCGTGAACAGGACACCGTGGCCCGCATGGGGGGCGATGAGTTTGTGCTGGTGCTTCCGGGTACCGACAAGGACGGCGCCGCCCATCTGGCTGGCAAGCTGCTCGAGGCGGTGGCGGCGCCCTTGGTGGTGCGCGGCCATGAGCTCATGGTGACGCCGTCGCTGGGCATTGCCATGTATCCCGAGGACGGCGAAGACCTGGAAACCCTCTCGCAGCATGCCGACGTGGCCATGTACCGTGCCAAGCAGGAAGGGCGCAACGCCTACCACTTCTATTCCCCCGATATGCAGGCACAGGCAGCTCGCACCTTGCAGTTGGAAGGCGCATTGCGCCGTGCGCTGGAACGTGGGCAACTGCTGCTGCACTACCAGCCCCAGCGCCGCCTGAGCGATGACCGCATCGTCGGCGCCGAGGCCCTGATCCGCTGGGAGCACCCCGAATGGGGCATGGTGTCTCCGGCCGAGTTCATTCCCCTCGCCGAAAAAACCGGGCTGATCGTTCCTGTCGGCGAATGGGTGCTGCGCACGGCCGTGGCGCAAGTGGCGCGCTGGCGGGATGCCGGCCTGCCTGCGCTGACCATGTCCGTCAACATTTCTGCCGTGCAGTTCAGGCACCCGGATCTGCCCGGCCTGGTCAGCCAGGTGCTGAGCGAGGCGGGGGTCGATCCGGCCTGCCTGGAGCTGGAGCTGACCGAGGGCGTGGCCAGCGACGATCCCGAGCGCGCCGTGGAGATCATGGCTGACCTGCATGCGCGCGGCGTGCGCATGTCCATCGACGACTTCGGCACGGGGTATTCGTCGCTGAGCTACCTCAAGCGCTTCCAGGTGTACAAGCTCAAGATCGACCAGTCTTTCGTGCGCGACATCAGCGTCGATGCCGAGGACAAGGCCCTGGTCAGCGCCATCATCCACATGGCGTCCAGCCTGGGGCTGCAAACGATTGCCGAAGGCGTGGAGACCGAGGACCAGCGGCGTTTCCTGCAGGCGCAGGGCTGCGATGAAATCCAGGGCTACCTCTGCAGTCGCCCGCTGCCCGCCGCGGAGTGCGAACGCTTCTTGCGCACCCAACTGCGCCTGCCTTCCGCCGCAGCCACGACCATGGGGTGAGTGGCTGAACGGCGGCGTGCGGCGCTGCGGGATCAGACCGCAGGCAGCAACCGGGGCTGGGGCGTTTGCGGCATGCCGGTGAAGGCGAAATCCACCTCGGGCACGCGACCGCTCACGATGTCGGCCAGCGCCTTGCCCGAGCCGCAGGAATGCGTCCAGCCCAGCGTGCCGTGCCCGGTGTTGAGGAACAGGTTGGGCAGCTGGGTGCGGCCGATCAGTGGCACATTGCTGGGCGTGGCAGGGCGCAGGCCGGTCCAGAACTCGGCCCGCGTGGTATCGCCCGCGCCGGGGAAGAGCTGCTCGACGCGGCGCACGATGGCCTCGCAGCGTACCTGGTTCAGGTTGCGGTCGTAACCGTTGAGTTCGGCCGTGCCGGCAATGCGCAGGCGGTCGCCTTGTGCGCTGGTGTAGCGCGAGAACACCAGCTTGTACTCGTCGTCCGTCAGGCTCACCTGGTGCGCCAGGCGCGCATCCTTCACCGGCAGCGTGACCGAATAGCCCTTGGCCGGGTAGATGGGCAGGCGGATGCCCAGCGGCTGGGCCAACAGCGGGCTGAACGAGCCCATGGCGAGCACATAGGCGTCGCCGCGCATGCGCTCAAAGCGCCCCTCGGCGTTGGTCAGCTCCACATGGTCGATTTCGCCGCCCGCCGTGCGCAGCGCCGTGATGTGCGCGCCCATCTGGAAACGCACGCCGGCCTGCTTGCAGAGCTTGGCCAGCTCGCGCACGAACAGGTTGGCATCGCCCGATTCGTCCTCGGCCGTGTAGGTGGCCCCCGCCAGTTGCGGGCGGATGTGGCGCAGCGCAGGTTCGATGCGCACCGCCTCGTCGGCGCTGATGACCTGGCGCTCGCAGCCCAGCTGGCGCATCTGTTCGGCCGGGCCGAGCGCGCCGTCGAATTCCTTGGGGTCGGTATAGAAATGCAGGATGCCCTGCGTGCGCTGGTCGTACTGGATGCCGGTGTCGCGGCGCAACTGCTGCAGCGCGCTGCGGCTGTAGGTGCCCAGGCTGACGATCTGCCGGATGTTGTGGCGCGTGCGCTCGGGCGTGCAGTTGCGCAGGAAGGACAGCCCCCAGAGCCACTGGCGCATATCGGCACGCAGGCGGAACAGCAGAGGTGCGTCCTCCTGGCCCAGCCACTGCAGCACCTTGAGCGGTGCGCTCGGGTTGGCCCAGGGCTCGGCGTGGCTGACCGAGATCTGGCCGCCGTTGGCGAAACTGGTTTCCGCGCCCGGCGTGGCCTGGCGGTCGATGACGGTCACTTCGTGACCCTGTTGCTGGAGGTAGTAGGCCGAGGTCACGCCGAGCAAGCCGGCGCCGAGGACGATCACGCGCATTTTGAGAGCCTTTTAAGGTTCTGGCGCTTGTCAGGCGTGCGCGAGCAGCTATATTTTTGATAGCGTGCAGTTGGCGCGTCTGCCAAGCTGCCGCTCCCCCTGTCCTTGTTACCTGAGAGATTCACGCCGTGCCAACGCGGCACGGGGCTTGCTCCTTCGGTGCGCCACGGCTGTGGCGGCTCTCCAGACGGCTTTGATGATGGTGCAGTACGGAACCTGAGCGTGTATGGGAGTTTGCGCCTTCGGTGAGGCGGCATGGGCCGCCTGCTCTCCTGCATGGGCCATTCTAGGCGCGCGTGCTGGCTAATGCATCACAACAGATGCTTATGGGGCATCGGCCGCGCGCGTCGCGCAAGGCGTCAGTTGCGGTAGGGATTGCCCGGCTGCCGATCGTAGCGGTTGGGCACGCCATCGCGGTCCCGGTCGCCACGGGGATGGCCTCGGCCCCGGCCGTCGGGTGTCGGGTCGTGGCGGTTGGAGATGCCGTCGCCATCGCGGTCGCGGTCATAGCGGTTCGGCACGCCATCGCGATCCCTGTCACCGCGGGGGCGGCCTCGGCCATCGGGCGTCGGGTCATGGCGGTTGGAAATACCGTCGCCATCACGGTCCCGATCCCGATGGTCGGGTACACCGTCGCGGTCACGGTCCGCGTAGGGGCGGTGGGGCATGGGGCGGCCATCGGGCGTCGGGTCGTAGCGGTTGGGGATGCCGTCATGGTCGCGATCCCAGCCGCCCGGTTGCATGTGCCACTGGCCGCCGCGTTCCACCCACTCGGGCGCACGGTAGCGGTAGCCGGGGCGTGCCTTGATCCAATAGCCTTCTACCCACACATGATGGTGGCCGCGCCACTCCCAGTGGCCGGGCACCCAGACCATGTTGCGTCGGGGGGGCGGCATTACCTCGTAGCGCGGTGGCGGCGGGGCCGTCTGGATGACGATGGTGGCCGTGGTGCGGGCCTGCGCGGGGGCCGTGAATGCGCAAAGCGCCAGCAGGGCGATGGATGCCGCGGCGAGGGTGGTGCGTGCCATGGGGGTCTCCTCACAAGTGATTCCTTGCGGAACCGGAAGCTCTATCGTGCGGGAATTGCGTAAAGCCAATGTAGCTGTCCGGCGAAGAGTTGTGTAGGCATGTTTCCCGAAACGCTATTGGGCGGCGTTGCCGTGATATTTCGCACACAGCGTCAGCGCCAGCCCACCAGGGCACTGACCACCAGCAAGGCACACCAGGCCGGGTGCCTGCCCTTGGTGGCGAAGCCCACCAGCAGCGCGCAGGCCGGAAGGGCGAGCGTAGTGGTGTGGGCGACCCATGCCGCAAGATCCTGCTCCCAGGGGCCGCTCCCCAGGCGCCAGAGCAGTGCGCTCAGGGCCCAGCCCAGCACGGTCACCAGATGCCAGGAAGCCCACAGGATGCGCACCTGCCGCTCGCGCAAAACCGGGTACCCGGCCGTGGGAACAAGCCCGTGTGTGCGCAGCGTGCGAAAGACCAGGACTTCGCCAAGCACGGAATGGATCAGGCCGACCAGGGCGAGGCCTGCGGCTGCCAGGAGGAGCGGGTTGTTCATGGCAAGGAGCTTTCAATGGCGGTTTCAGGAATACCAGCGGCGCGGGTGTGCACCCGTGCCCCGAGCCGGGTGAGCAGGTGCATCAGGCCCATCCACATGCGATCGAACGCGGGCATCTCGCCCGGCACCTGCGCCAGATGGCGCCCCAGCACGCGCTGGTGCTCCGGGGGCGTGATGGGGGGCGGCTGCTTGGTGCTGAAATCGAAGACGGCCTGGGTGAAGGGCTCCAGCTGCCAGGCCTGCATGTCGGCCAAGGCCGGGGCCAGCTCGGCGCTGTAGGTTGCCAGTGCCAGGTCGGGCCCGGCCAGCCCCAGCGCCTGGTAGGCCTGCAGCACCAGGGCGTCACGCTGCGGGTCGGCGGCGGGGCGCAGCAGCGCCGACCAGGCGCGTGTCATCTGTGTCCGAAAGCCTTCCGAGAGCTCCCGCGTGCAGCCGAAGTCGAGCACGCCCACCGTGCCATCGGCGGCGAACAGGAAGTTGCCGGGGTGCGGGTCGGCATGCACCCGGCCGAGCCCGAAGATGCAGTGCATGAACCAGTCCCACAGGTGCTGGCCGGCCCGGTCGCGCAGCGCCTGCTGCGGCTGCGTGGCCAGCCAGGCGTCCAGGTGCAGCCCCGGCAGGTACTGCTGCGTGAGCACCTGGGCCCTGGTGTGCGACAGGAGGGGCCGCGCCATCGCCACGCCGGGCAGCGCGGCATGTTCGGCGAACCATTGCAGTTGCTCGGCCTCCTGCAGGTAGTCCACCTCGCGCAGCAGCGTGGCCTCGATCTCGTCCATCACGCTGTCCATCACCGGATCGGTGGGCAACGGCAGATCGGTGTGGGCCAGTGCACGCAGTGCCGCGCGCGCCAGTTGCATGTCGCTGGCGATGGTGGCGGCGATGCCGGGGTACTGCACCTTCACGGCCACCAGGCCCTCGCCAGGCAACTGTGCGCGGTGCACCTGGCCCAGGCTGGCGGCGGCGAAGGCAGTGGGCTCGAACTGCGCGAACAGCGCCTCGGGCTCCTGCCCGAAGGCCTGGCGGAACACCCGACCCACCAGGGCGCGGTTGAGCGGCAGCGCCTGGTGCTGGGCGCGTGCCAGCTCGTGGCGCACACCCTCGGGCAGCAGCGTGGGGTGCATGCTCAGCAACTGCGACACCTTGAGCGCCGTGCCGCGCAACTGCCCCAGCGCACCAAAGAGGATGCGGCCCACGGCGGCCTCGTGCTCGGCCTGCGCCTGGGGCGACGGCGTGCGCAGGCGCTGGCCCAGGCGGGCGGCGCCAATGCGTGCCGCCGCCACGCCCGTGATGGCGCCGCGCGCCAGCCGGCTGGTGCGCGGCGCGTCAGCGCTGTCCATGGTCTGCCAGCCGCTGCAGCATGGCCCGCACGATGCGGCGATGGAAGGGCGTGACGACCGCCATGTAGGCCTGCCCCAGCGCGTTGTGGATGTGCACCACGGTGCTGACCGCGAGCGTGGCGGGCGCATCGCCCGGGCGGTGCTTGCTCAGCGACACCTGCACGTCCAGGTGTTTGTCGTCCTGCCCCAGCACCACCTCGGTGTCGTTCAGGTGGCGGATGAGGAAGATGCCCACGCGGTCGCCCACGCGGTAGTCGCCCGGGGCGCGCCCGCTGGCGGGCGGGTGCGCGTCGTGCAGCTGGCCCAGGTCTTTCAGGCCCACCAGGCGCACCAGCCGGTTGCGCAGGGCCATGAGCTGCTGCGTCCAGCGCGGCGTGCGGGCCACCACGTCCAGCCAGGTCTGGAGTGCCGTGCGGGCGGGATGGGGGTCGGCCACCTCGTAGGCGTCGAAGAACTGCGCGCCGGGCATGGCGGCGTGGATGGCCGTGCCGGGTGGGATGGCGATGGATTTCACGGTGGCGGGGGATGTCATGCGGCCTTCTTTTTGCGCGGGGTGGCAGGGGCGGCAGTCCCGGCCGTGGCGCGCGACTTGCGCGGCGCACGGGTGGTGGTGGCCTGGGGCGGTGCGGCGGGAGCCGTGGCTGTGCGGGGGGGGCTGCCCATGGCCTGCTGCGCCATGTGCAGCATGCCCAGCAAGCCGCTGCCGTGCTGGGCCAGGCGCGCCATCTGGCTGCGCAGCACGAAGCCGCCGAGTTGCAGCACGCGGTTGATGAGGCCGCTGCGCAGGGTCTGCACCAGCACGCCCAGCGACAGGTCCACCAACTGTGCAGTGTCGGCGAACTCGTCGGAGGTGTCGGCCAGCCAATAGCTCACCACTCCGGCAAGGTAGTCGGTGTAGAGCCCGCCTGCCATGCCCTTGAAATCGCAGGGTTCGATCTCGCCCGCCGCCTCGGCCGCATCCAGGAAGCTGGTCACGGCCTCGCGCAGGGCCTGTCGCGCCGCCAGGGGCTCGGCCAGCAGGGTCAAGGGGGAGCGCCGGGCCAGCGCGCGCACTTGGGTCACGAACTCGCGGTCGGGCAGCAGACCTTCGAGCACAGCGTCCGTCAGGCGCTGGAGCTTCTCCTGCAACTGGTAATCGGTGAAGCAGGGCGTCTGCAGGGTGTCGGCCAGCGCTTGCTGGATCACCGCGTCAAGGTAGCCCAGCACGATGCGGTCCTTGGTGGGAAAGTACTTGTAGATGGTGGCGTCGCCAATGCCGGCGGCGCGTGCGATGTCCTTCATCGTCGTGCCGTCGAAGCCCTGGCGGGTCATCAGATCCACCGCGCTGGCCACGATCTGGCGGCGCGTGGCGTCTTGCTGTTGGCGGGTGGTTTTCATGTCGCTATTCTTTAAATTGCTAATTTCTGTATTTAAAGAATAGTAATTTCTGTTTGTGGTGTCAAGCAGTGCCTGGCCGACGCGAGTACGCGGCCAGGGCGCGCAGAATATGGAGGTGTTTTTGCCCCTGGCGCTCGTCAAACAAGCGCCATGTGCTATCAAAAAATGAGTAATTGGCGCCGCAGGAGCGCTCAGCGCCGCATGTGGGCAAAGGCCTCGAATTCCCAGCTGCGCAGGGCCAGCAGCAGGGTGTAGCCCTCGCGCTCGGCCTGCGGCAGGCGCTGGTCGGCCAGGTGCTGCTGGGCAAAGTCCTGGGCCACGCGCTGCATGCGTTCCATGAAGGCGGGCGCCAGGGCGCGGCTGATGCTGCCGTGTACCAGCAACACGCCTTCACCGGGGCCGTCGAAGCCGCCCGCGAAGTAGTCGAGCAGCGCGTGCTCGCGGAAGTAGTTCATCACCGGGCCGTGCGCTCGCCAGCGGAAGGTCTTGGCCAGCTTGAGGCGGTAGCGGTTCAGCGGCCGCAGCTCGATGATGCCGATGCGGTCGAGCTGCGCGAGGTACTTGATGCCCTCGGCCTCGCTCAGGCGGTAGGTGGCCACGATCTGCTCCAGCGTCCACTGGCTGAGTACCGAGATGGCCACCAGCAGCAGCTTCTTGTCGCTGACCACGGCCTTTTCCTGCTCCTGGGTCAGTTCCTGGAGCAGCGGCTGGTTGTCGGCCACGCGCCGCGCCAGGTCGGCGAAGTCCAGCGCCAGGGCGCGGCAGATCGCGTCGATGCGCGACAGCGGCATGTCGCCCTTGGCCAGCATGCGCTTGACGCTGGACTCGGCCATGCCGAGCTGCTGCGCCAGGTCGGCATAGGTCATCTGGGCGGCCTTGAGTTCCTTCTTCAGGGCCGTGACGAGGTCGGCGGTGGTGCTCATGGGCACCGATTATGGAGACCCGCCGCCGGCTTCGTCAGCCTTTCATTCGCACACGGCCTGGCACTGGGCCGGATCGCTGGCGCACGAGGCCGGCACGGTGCAGGCCTTGCGCGTGCGGTGCGTGAGCTGCACCTCCGGGCCGTAGTGGCAGACCACGGCGGTGATGGAGCCTTTCTTGGTCACGCGCATCGCCGTCAGGCTTGATTTCGCGATGACCGGGGCGGGGGCCTCGCACGACAGGTAGCCGTCGAAGGCGCCATCGGCAGATTCCCACAGCGCGGTGTTCTTCATGCGGCGAAATACTTCGTAGTCGGCGCACGGGCCGGTCTGGCCCTGGTAGGCCTTGCTGTCGTCGCCGCAGAAGCCGTGGAAGCTGGCGAGCAACTGTCCCTCGGTGGGGCAGGCGTTGACCTGGCGCATTTGTTCCTGTGTCGGGCAGGAGAGGGTTTGCGCTTGGGAGGCGAAGGCGGCCAGCAGCAAAGCCAGCGGGCCGAGGCGGCGGAGATTTCGGAAGGTGTGCATGGGGAGACTGTACGGATTTCCGGGGCCGCGTTGCCTTGACCCATATCAAGCGACGCCCAGCGGTGCGCGGGTTCGGGTCGCGGACGTCGCAGCATCGGTATCAAAAATGGATACCGATGGTGGGTCTGGTGGCGTCTGTGGCAACTTTTGGGCCGTGCGGCTGGCTTCGACCAGGAGACTGCGCCCATCGCAACCACTTGACCAGGAGGGCCCCATGCGCACCCCCACCGTTCTTCCCGCCGCACACCGGCGCCGTCTGTCCCCCGCCGAAGTCGGCCTGCTGTGCGCCGGGCTGGTGTTTCTGGCTCTGGCCCTGTGGGGGCCGGTGCTGCATGCCAGCCCGCACCAGCATGCCTTTGCCGATCAGCGCACGCTGTGGGGCATCCCTTGCGCGCTGGATGTGCTGAGCAACCTGCCGTTTGCCTTGGCGGGTGCCTGGGGGCTGGTGCTCCTGGGCCGTGTGCGGTCGGGGGTGCTGGATGGCGCCACGCGTGCCACGGCCCGCTTGTTCTGCATGGGTCTGGTGCTGACGGCGGCAGGTTCGTCGTGGTACCACTGGCAGCCCGACGATGCCGGGCTGTTGTGGGACCGCCTGGGCATGACG
Organism: Simplicispira sedimenti; assembly: GCF_022760965.1. Taxonomy (NCBI): domain Bacteria; kingdom Pseudomonadati; phylum Pseudomonadota; class Betaproteobacteria; order Burkholderiales; family Comamonadaceae; genus Simplicispira; species Simplicispira sedimenti. Next base: position 75,340 of record NZ_JAKVIJ010000006.1, on the reverse strand, counting down.
GTGGCGTTTGCCGGCATGCTGGGGCTGGCTGCAGCCCAGCGGGTGAGCGCCCGTGCTGGGGGCACCACCGCGCTGGTGGTGCTGGCCGCCGGGCCGCTGGCCGTGCTGTGGTGGGCCCATACCGGCAACCTGCTGCCCTGGGCCGTGGTGCAACTGGGCGGCATGCTGCTGGTGCTGGCCCTGGCCTGCCTGCCGCAGCGTGCGGGCGCATGGGTGGTGCCCCTGGGGGCAGTGATCGCCTGGTACGGCGCGGCCAAGCTGCTGGAGCTGTCCGACCACGCCGTGTACGAAGCCACAGGCCAGTGGGTGGCAGGCCACAGCCTCAAGCACCTGGCGGCTGCCGGGGCGGCCTGGCCGGTGCTGCGCGCGTTGCATTCGGTTACGGCCAGGGGTCATGCTCCGGCCATGGTCGGCGGGCACAATGGCGCCCCATGCCCGCGTGTCGCCTGCAGCCTGCACTGACAGCGCCCCGCCCGCCACAACAAGAAGCCAAGAAGAAGCCCAGAAGCACGGAGAGACGCATGAGCACACCCGCACCCCAAGCCCATGGCAGCGGCCATGAGGATCCGAACCAGTTCGCCCTGCTGCGCCAGCGGCGCTTCGCGCCCTTTTTCTGGACGCAGTTCTCCGGCGCCGCGAACGACAACCTGTTCAAGTTCGCCTTCACGGTCATGGTGACCTACCAGATCAACGTGGCCTGGCTGCAGCCCGCCATGGCCGGGCTGGTGATCGGCGCGCTGTTCATCCTGCCCTTCCTGCTGTTCTCGGCCACCAGCGGGCAGCTGGCCGACAAGTACGACAAGAAGGTGCTGATCCGCTTCGTCAAGCGCCTGGAGATGGCCATCATGGCGCTGGCCGCCTGGGGCTTTTTCTCGCACAACGTGCCGGTGCTGCTGGGCTGCACCTTCCTCATGGGGCTGCATTCCACGCTGTTCGGGCCGGTCAAGTTCGCCTACCTGCCGCAGGTGCTCAACGAGCGCGAGCTGACCGGCGGCAACGGCATGGTGGAGATGGGCACCTTCGTGGCCATCCTGCTGGGCAACGTGGCGGGCGGGCTGATCATCGCCGTGCCCGAGATCGGCGCGCACCATGTGGGCTTTGCCTGCGTGGGCGCAGCCATCGTGGGGCGGGTGCTGGCCGAGTTCATTCCCTCGCTGCCCGCCACCGATCCGGGGCTCAAGGTCAACTGGAACCCGGTGAGCGAGACCTGGCGCAACCTCAAGCTGGCGCACCAGAACATCGTGGTGTTCCGCTCACTGCTGGGCATCAGCTGGATGTGGTTCTTCGGCGCCGTGTTCCTGAGCCAGTTCCCCAGCCTCGCCAAGGAGGTGCTGCACGGTAACGAGCAGGTGGCTTCGCTGCTGCTGGTGGTGTTCTCGGTGGGCATCGGCATCGGCTCGCTCTTGTGCGAGGTGCTCTCGCGCCGGCATGTCGAGATCGGCCTAGTGCCGCTGGGCGCGATCGGCATGAGCGTGTTCTCCATCGACCTGTATTTCGCCTCGCGCAGTCTGCCGCCCGCCGAGATCATGGGCCTGGCGGCTTTTCTGGAGCATGGCGCGCACTGGCGCGTGATGCTGGACCTGGCGCTGCTGTCGCTGTTCGCGGGCCTGTACAGCGTGCCCATGTACGCACTGATCCAGATGCGCGCCCAGCCCACGCACCGCGCGCGCATCATCGCGGCCAACAACATCCTCAATGCGCTGTTCATGATCGCCAGCTCGCTGATCGCCGGCGCGCTGCTGGGCGCGGGCTTCACCGTGCCGCAGATCTTCCTGTTCACCGGCCTGGCCAACGCCGTGGTGGCGTTCTACATCTTCCTGCTCGTGCCCGAGTACCTGCTGCGCTTCGTGGCCTGGGTGCTCTCGCGCTTTGTGTACCGTTTCAAGGTGCAGGGCGATGAGTACCTGCCCGCGCAAGGCTCCGCCGTGCTGGCCTGCAACCATGTGAGCTTTGTCGATGCCGTGCTGCTCATGGCCGCCAGCCCGCGCCCCATCTACTTTGTGATGGACCACCGCATCTTCCGCATCCCGGTGCTGGGCTGGCTGTTCAAGCTGGCCAAGGCCATCCCGGTGGCGCCCTACAAGGAAGACCCGCAAACCTACGAGGCCGCCTTCGAGCGTGCCGCCCAGGTGCTGCGCGAGGGCGACCTGCTGGCCATCTTCCCCGAGGGCGGCATCACCCGCGACGGGCAGTTGCAGCCCTTCAAGGGCGGCATCGTCAAGATCCTGGAACGTGCCCGTGCCGACGGCCTGGACGTGCCCGTGATCCCCATGGCGCTGACCAACCTGTGGGGCTCGTACTTCAGCCGCATCGAGCAGGGCGGCGCCATGGTGCGCCCGTTCCGGCGCGGCCTGTTCAACCGCGTGGGGCTGAACGTGGGCGCGCCCGTGCCGCCCGCACAGGCGCAGCCCGAGGCCCTGCAGGCGCGCGTGGCCGGTCTGCTGCAGGCGTGAGGCGTTTATTCGACGCTGAACGTCAGCCCAGCATTCGCCTGCAGCCGATCGATCAGCGCCTGGCCCAGCGCCGGGGCGGTGGTCCAGATGCCGCCGGGCGTGCCGCGGTTCTCCAGCAGGCACACGGCGGCCTCGGCGATCATCTTGGAGGTCGAGCCGTAGCCGGGGTCGCGGTCGCCCGTCACGGCCACACGCAGGCGGTGGCCCTGGGCATCTTCGCCGAGGAACAGCACGTCGTAGTGCCCGGCTTCGCGTTCTTCACGCGAGGGTCCTTCGCCAGGTTTGGGGCCGCTGTCCGAACCCAGCGATTTGTCGGCCGCCACGGCGTTGGCAAAAGCCTCGCCCTTGGCGCCTGGGCCGGTGACCAGCATCTCGTCGTACACAAAGTCCGCGCCATAGGCATGGCCCAGCAGGAAGTTGGAGCGGTGCACGTTGCGCGTGTTGATGGCCGCCATGACGAACGGTGCCACCCAGATGTCCGCGCCCAGCGCCTCGTCCACCATGGGCTTGCTGCCCGAGGGCTGGCGCGGGCCGGTGAAGCCGGGTGTGAGCGCGAACGGGTCGCGCAGCAGGTCGAGCACGCCGGGCTCGCTGGCGGCAGCGGCCAGCGTGGCCTTGAGGCTCGCGGCCGTGCCGCCCGAGAAGGTGCCCTTCATCTTGCGCACCCGGCCGCGCACGCGGTGGGCGGGCTGGCCGAAACGCGCCTTCATTTCGGTTTGCAGCAGGAACACGCCCAGGTCGAACGGGATCGAGTCGAAGCCGCACGAGAACACGATGCGCGCGCCGCTGGCCTTCGCCTGGGCCTCGTGCGCGTCGATCATGCGGCGCATCCAGGCGGGTTCGCCGCACAGGTCCACGTAGTCCACGCCGGCCTTGGCGCAGGCGGCCACGAGTTCGTTGCCGTAGAGCTGGTAGGGGCCCACGGTGGTCAGCACCAGGCGGGTGCAGCCCATCAGCGCCTGCAGGCTGGCGGGGTTGCCGGTGTCGGTCACCACGAGCGGCGTGTCGGCCGGGGCGCCGAGTTCGTCCCGTACGGCGGCGAGCTTTTCGGCGCTGCGCCCGCCCATGGCCCAGCGCAGGCTGCTGCCGGCGGGGTAGCGCTGCAGCAGGTATTCGACGACGAGGCGGCCGGTGAAGCCTGTGGCGCCGTGGACGACGAGGTCAAAGGGTTTGGTCATGGCATGTCTCTTTCTCGGTTGTTTGCGCGCAGGGGGCGCAAGCGGCGATTGTGAAAGAGGCGTGTCGTGCACGGGTGTCGCGTACGCGCCGGCCGCTGCCGACACAGGGTTTTTGTGCGGCATACGGGCTCAAAGTATCGAAAAACGATACTTTGAGGGTTGAGTGGGAGCGCTTTGTCATCCAGGCACGGACAGCGCAGCGCCGCACCGGCACCATGCGGCCCATGTTCAACCACGGCCCCAGTGCCCAGACCGCCATGTCCTCTGCTCCCATCGTCGTCCAGCGTGATACCCGTGCCTGGCAGCTTCAGGTCTGGGTTTCCTTCGGCATTGCCGTGTTCCTCTGCGCCGTCGGTCTGGCCTGGCTGCCGGGCGAGCCACTGGAGCAGGTGTTCATGGTGATGGGCTATGTCTTCTGCCTCTCCACCGTGTTCGCGCTGGCCAAGTTCGTGCGCGACAACGCTGGCAGTCGGCGCGATGCGGGAGATACCCCGCTGTGGAAGCTGGTCGTCTGGGGTGGCTTTGCCGTCGCCATGGGCCTGACCGGCTGGGGCCTTCTGGGCATGGACATCAACGTGACCTACAAAGCCTTCCTCGGTGTGAGCTGGTTGTACCTGGTGACCACCGCCTTCACGCTGGCCAAGATGCTGCGCGACCGCCACGAGGCCGACCTGCTCGAAGCGCGTCTGCAGGGCCGCCGCGAGGCCACCCGCGCCGCCGCCAGTGCCGAATGATGTGTACAAACCCAAGGAGTGATCCATGACTGCATTGCTGAACATAACCCTGGCCCGCCTGCTGCTGGCGGCGGGCCTGGCCTGCGCCCTGGTGTCGGCGCCCGCGCGTGCCCAGAGCGAGGCCTCGGCCGCACTCTCGCTGCTGCCCGTGGCCTCGGTGGTGGGCACGGCCTCGGTGGGTGCAGCGGCGTCCGGCGCGGTGGTCGCCTTGCCTGCCGCGCTGTCGGTGGCCGGGGCGGTGCTCACCGTGAAGTCCATCGAGGCCTCGGCCGTGGGCACGGTATATGTGCTGGAGCGGGCCTCCGACGGTGCGCGCGTCAGCGTCGAGGTGGCGGGGCGCGGCGTGGCGGCCTCCGCTTACGGTGTGGGCACGGTAGTGACTTGCAGCGTGATCGGCACCGGCGTGGTGCTGTCGGTGGCGGGCGAGGTGCTGGCCTTCGTGCCCAATGCCCTGGGCCGCGCCCTGCTGCACAACGAACGCCTCTGAGGAGCACCACCATGGCACGTAGCACCGTTCCCCTCACCGCGCTCGCCCTGGCGGCGCTGCTGCTGGCCGCCGCGCCGGCCCACGCCGGCCGCTCCTGCGAGGCGCGCAAGCCCACGCCCCAGCTCATCGAGCGCGGCATGCAACTGGCGCAGCAGACGGCTGCCGCGCTCGACGCCGAGCATGCGCGCAGCGGCGCCCGTGTGGTGGTGCTGGGCCGCGCCGGGCAGGACCTGGGCAAGTATGGCCTGCGCTACTCGCACCTGGGCTGGGCCTACCGCACCGACGCCGGCCCCTGGCACGTGGTGCACAAGCTCAACGAATGCGGCAGCGCCGTGGGCCACCTGTACCGTCAGGGCCTGGGCGAGTTCTTCCTCGACGACCTGTGGCGCTACGAGGCCGTCTGGGCCGTGCCCACGCCCGAGGTGCAGCAGCGCCTGCTGCCGGTGCTGGAGGATGGCGCGCGCGCTCGCGCGCTGCAGCACGCGCCCTACAGCATGGTCAGCTACGCCTGGGGGCGCAAATACCAGCAGTCCAACCAGTGGGCGCTGGAGACCCTGGCCCTGGCCATGGAGCCCGACAGCGTGCGCACGCGCGACCAGGCCCAGGCCTGGCTGCAGTTCAAGGGCTACCAACCCAGCGTGCTGAAGATCGGCGCGCTCACGCGGCTGGGCGGGCGCATGGGCTCGGCGAACATCGCGTTTGACGACCACCCGGGCGAGCAGCGCTTCGCCGACCGCATCGAAACCGTCACCGTCGATTCGGTGCTGGCCTGGCTGCCGCGGGCGCAACTGGCATCCAAGCCCGTGGTGTTTTCCGTGAAATATTGAATCAAATCGGGCGCTAACGCTTGACGGTAAAGCGCTATCAGCTATCAAATTGGTAGTGCATCAACGAGAGGGGAATCATGAGCAAAGCATTGCGACTGTCTGAAAAATGGTTCCGTCGCGGCCTGTGGCTGGTGGCGGTGGTGTTTGCGGGTTTCCTGATCGGCCTGGGCGGCACCATCGTGGGCGACCTGCCCAAGGTAGAGACGCCGCTGCAGGTGGATGACTTTCTGGACCGTGCCGAGGCCGAGAAGCTGCGCGCGCAAATCCGGGACCAGCGCCAGGCCGAGCAGGATGCGCAGACCGCGCTGGAGCAAGCGCAACTGCAGCGCAGCAAGGCGCGCAGCGAAAGCCAGGCGGCGCGCGAGACCTTCAACAACTGGCTGGCCGCGCGCAGCGTGACGCAGCGGGTGGAGCACGACCCGGAGGTAATGGCGCGCACCAAGGTGCTGGATGGGCTGAAGCAGACCGAACAGCGCACGCAGCAGGCGGTCGAGGTGCAGCAGCAGGCCTTGCTCGATGCCCGCCAGGCCGCCACGGCCGCGCAGCGGCAGCTCAGCCGCATGGAATCCAGCGCTTATGAGAAGCTGGGTGTGGAGCGCCGCAAGGTGGAGCTGCGCGTCTTTCTGTACCGCCTGGCGCTCACGCTGCCGCTGCTGGTGGTGGCAGGCTGGCTGTTCGTGAAGAAGCGCAAGGGCACCTACTGGCCCTTTGTCTGGGGCTTCATCTTTTTCGCGCTGTTCGCCTTCTTCGTCGAACTGGTGCCCTACCTGCCCAGCTATGGCGGCTATGTGCGCTATGTGGTGGGCATAGCCATCACGGTGCTGGTGGGGCGCTACGCCATCCTGGCGCTCAACCGCTACCTGGAGCGCCAGAAGCAGGCCGAATCCATGCCCGACCAGGAGCGCCGCAAGGAGCTGGGCTACGACGTGGCCCTGGCGCGCCTGGCCAAGAATGTGTGCCCAGGTTGCGAGCGGCTGGTGGACCTGAAAAACGACAAGATCGACTTCTGCCCGCACTGCGGCATTGGTCTGTTCGATCGCTGCGGCCATTGCAGCACGCGCAAGAGTGCCTTTGCCCGTTTCTGCCATGCCTGCGGCACGGGGGCCCAGTCGGGCAGGCCTGCCACAGAGGTGTGATAGAACCCCACCGGGCACCCTGCAGGCCTGCAGCGTGTCCGGTTCTGTTCCACCCTGCTACAGGAGGTAATACCCCATGGGTTTTTTCGCCAAGATTTTTTCCAAGATTTTCCCCTCGGCCAAGGCCGAAGAAATAGTGGCGGCGCCGCCTGCTGCAGCGTCTGGTGCTGCCCCTGCGGCATCCCCCGTGCCCGCAGGTCCGGCTTCCATCCCGCTGGGGGAAGTGGCCCCCATTCTGGACGCCATGCCCGGAGCCAAGGGGCTGAACTGGCGTACCTCCATCGTGGACCTGCTCAAGTTGCTGGGGCTGGACAGCAGCCTGTCGGCTCGCAAGGAACTGGCGGCTGAGTTGGGCTACTCTGGCAACGATGAGCCTGGTTCTGCTGCCTGGAACATCTGGCTGCACAAGCAAGTGATGAGCCGCATTGCCGCCCACGGCGGCACGCTGCCCCCCGAGCTGCTGGACTGACAACCCGCTCCGCACGGCGACCCCGGCGCAGAGGCTTTCTTCCCGCCGGGCTGTTCAGCCCCGCATCACCACCGGCCCGCCCTTGGCCAGCGCGCGCTGGTAGGCCGGGCGCTGCTGCATGCGCTCGCGGTAGGCCAGCAGGTGGGGGTGGTGCGATGCAGCGTCGGTGCGCGAGAGAGCGGCCTCCACGGCAAAGCTCATCTGGAAGTCCGCCATGCTCAGATGCTCGCCCGCAAACCAGGCGTGCTGCGCGAGGTGGCCCTCCATGAAGTCCAGGGCGGTGCTCAGGTTGGGGTCGGTGAGTTTCTTCTGCACCTGATCGCACAGCGTGCGTGCAATGGGCCGCACAAAAAAGGGCATGGGCTGCGTGGGGATGGTAAGGAACACCAGCTTCATCACCAGCCAGTTCATCAGCGAGCCTTCGGCATAGTGCATCCAGAAGCGGCACTGGCGGTGCTCGGGCGTGCCGGGCTTGGGCACCAGGTGAGCCAGATCGGCCGGAGCGCCGCAGGCAAAGCGTTCCGCCAGGTATTCGATGATGGCGCCCGATTCTGCGATCACGTCGTCTCCGTCGGTGATGACCGGCGACTTGCCCAGAGGGTGTACGGCCTTGAGTGAGGCGGGCGCCAGCTTGGTGCGCGGGTCGCGCCGGTACAGCCGCAGGTCATAGGGCACGCCCAGTTCTTCCAGCAGCCACAGGACGCGCTGCGAGCGCGAGGTTTCGAGGTGGTGTACGGTCAGCATGCGTGCCATGGTAGCGGGATTATGGCTAGGCCCTCATGGCAAGTTCGTGGCACAACGTGGCCAGCGGCATAGCCTGCACGCCATGGCCCAGGGGGAAGGGTTCGTCGCCGGGGTAGATGACTAGTTTGCGCGTGGGTTGCAGGTCTTCGCAGGCGCTGTGGAAACCGCGTTCGACCTTGGGCGCGAGGCTGCGCTTGACTTCGATGGCCCAGCATTCGCCGCTGGGCCAGTTCAAGAGCAAATCGACCTCAGCGCCGCCGCTGGTGCGGTAGAAGTGGGCGCTGGCGCTGGTTCCTGCGGCGGCGATGAGATTCTCCAGCACAAAGCCCTCCCAGCTCGCGCCCACGGCGGGGTGGCCCAGCAGCGCCTCTTCGTCGGGCAGGCCCAGCAGTGCGTGCAGCAAGCCGCTGTCACGCACATAGAGTTTGGGCGATTTGGTCAGGCGTTTGCCCAGGTTGGCGTGCCAGGGTTCCAGTCGCCGCACCAAAAACATTTCGACCAGCAGATCCAGGTAGCGGTTGACGGTGCGCATGTCCAGGGCGAGGCTGCGTGCCAGCACCGAGGCGTTGACCAATGCCCCTTGCTGATGGGCCAACATGCCCCACAGGCGGCGCAATGCCTCGGAGCCTACGCGCCCGCCAAACAGTGGGATGTCGCGCTCCACATAGGTGCGAATGAAATCTTGCCGCCAGCGCAGGCTGGCGGCAGGGGTGCGGGCGAGATAGCTTTCAGGGAATCCGCCCCGTACCCACAGGCGCGTGTGCTCGGCCTCTGGCAGTTCCTGGACGTTGAAAGGAGTCAGCTCGCGGTAGGCGATACGCCCCGCCAGGCTCTCGCCGGCTTGCTGCAGCAGATCGAGTGAGGCGGAACCCAGCAGCAGGTACAGGCCACTGCGTCGGCCGCTGCGCCGTGCCCGGTCAATCAGTCCGCGTAGCACTGGGAACAGGCCAGGAACGCGGTGCACTTCATCCAATACGACCAGCCTGTCCAGACGCTCTGCCAAGTAGAGCTCCGGCGATGCGAGTTTGGCGCGATCCAGCTCTGATTCCAGATCAAGGTACACGTTGTCGGACTGCTGGGCCAGTTCGTGCGCAACGGTGGTTTTGCCCGCCTGGCGGGGCCCCAGAAGGGCTACAGCAGGGGTGCTGGCCAGGTCTTCGCGCAGACTGGCCATGATTTTTCGCTCAAACATTCTTGCATTTTATGCATGTACATGTCGAAAATGCAAGGATAAGCGTGACCGCAAAATTAAACTCCCCGCGCCCGATCTGCCTTGAACTGCGCCCGAAATTCGCCAAAGCGCCCGGCGTCGAGCGCCTCGCGCACTTCGCGCATCAGGTTCAGGTAGTAGTGCAGGTTGTGCACGGTGGTGAGCATGGGGCCCAGCATCTCGCCGCAGCGGTCCAGGTGGTGCAGGTAGGCGCGCGAGAAGCCGCCGCGCCCGCCAGCGTCCCAGGCTACGGCGTCCTTGCCCGCGCAGGCGTGGCAGGTGCAGCTGGTATCGAGCGGCTGGTGGTCGGCCTTGTGGCGCGCGTTGCGGATCTTCAGGTCGCCGTAGCGCGTGAAGATGGTGCCGTTGCGCGCGTTGCGGGTAGGCATCACGCAGTCGAACATGTCCACGCCCTGGGCCACGCCTTCCACCAGGTCTTCGGGCGTGCCCACGCCCATCAGGTAGCGTGGCTTGTGGGCGGGCAGGCGGTGCGGGGTGTGCGCCATGATGTCCAGCATCTCGTCCTTGGGCTCGCCCACGCTGACGCCGCCCACGGCGTAGCCGGGGAAGTCCATGGCCACCAGGGCTTCGAGCGATTCCTGGCGCAGGTTCTTGTACATACCGCCCTGAACGATGCCGAACAGTGCGTTCGGATTGCCCAGGCGCTGGAACTCGTCCTTGGAGCGCTGGGCCCAGCGCAGGCTCATTTCCATGGACTTGCGCGCTTCGTGCTCGGTGGTCTTGTGGCCGTTGGTTTCGTAGGGCGTGCACTCGTCGAGCTGCATCACGATGTCGGAGTTGAGCACCGTCTGGATCTGCATGCTCACCTCGGGCGACATGAAGAGCTTGTCGCCGTTGACGGGCGAGGAAAAGTGCACGCCCTCCTCGGTGATCTTGCGCATGGGCCCCAGGCTCCAGACCTGGAAACCGCCCGAGTCGGTGAGGATGGGCTTGTGCCACTGCTCGAAGGCGTGCAGGCCGCCAAAGCTCTGCATCACGTCCAGCCCAGGGCGCATCCACAGGTGGAAGGTGTTGCCCAGAATGATTTGCGCGCCCATGTCGTGCAGGCTCTGGGGCATGACACCCTTGACCGTGCCGTAGGTGCCCACGGGCATGAAGATGGGCGTTTGCACCACGCCATGGTTGAGCGTGAGGCGGCCGCGACGGGCGTGGCTGCCCGTGTCGGTGGTGAGGAGTTCAAACTGCAGCATGGGCGCGATTGTCCCAGATGGACGCGGTCGTGCGGTGCGCACGTCCGGGGCCGCTACACTGGATCAAAGACATCACCAAAGGAATTGCCATGCCCCGAATCCTTATCGCCGTTGACGGCTCGGAACTCGCTCTCGATGCCGTGCACCACGCGGTGCAGTTGACCCGCGACGGCCTGCAGGCCGACTTCGTGCTGGCCAATGTGCAGGAGCCGGCCTCGCTGTACGAGCTGGTGGTTTCGCGCGACCCCGACCTGATCGCCGCCGCCAGCATCGAGGCCGGCGAGCACCTGATGGCCTCGGCCCGCGCCCTGCTCGACGAGGCCGGCCTGGACTACGTGACCGAAGTGGGCGTGGGCGACCCGGCGCACACGCTGGTGGACATCGCCGAGAGCACGGGCTGCGACATGGTGGTGATCGGTGCGCGCGGTCAGGGGGCGCTGAGCAGCGCGCTGCTGGGTTCGGTATCGCAGGAACTGGTGCATGCCAGCCCGGTGCCAGTGACCGTCGTCAAGCACGCTGAGGTGCTGGAGGAAGGCGAAGAGGGCGAAGAAGACGCTGAGCCATCCACCTGATGGGTGAGAGGCGCTGGCCGCGGTTTCAAGCGGCTTTGCGGAAAGGCTCGCGCGGCGCCTGCAGCTTGCCGTGGGGCAGGGTGGACAGGCGCGAAAACATGCGGCGCACATAGCCACGCACCCACAGGCACTTGTTCAGCTCATCCACGGGCAGCGGGCCGGAGACGACCACGATGTCGTTGGCCACTTCCTGCGCGCCCGCAGCGCGCAGGCGACGGCGCATGTTGCTGGCCCAGGACTGGATGCGCGTGGGGCTGCCGTGCTGGTGCACCTGGCCCGTGTGCATGTCGAACGCGATGGCCACGGTGTCGGTCTTGAGCTTGAAGCGCCGCTCGCCGGTGATGGCGCTGGGGGCCTCACGCATGTCGTACAGGTAGTAGCTGCCTGCCTTGAGCTGGTATTGCAAGTCCATGGGTCGTCATCTCCGATGGCTGAATTGTCCGGTCTGTGGCCACCCGCAATGCGTTGGAATAAAGGCGGTAATGTGCCGCTTATCGCCGACACGCCGTCACGGGCCGCCGGGCGCGCTGCGGATTGTCGCGTGGGGACATGTCCGTCACAAGAAAACCGGCATGCGATTGCGTAACGGCTTGTGTCAGATCAGCTTATCCCTCAAAAGTCCACCAGGCTCAGGCCCAGGGTGAACACGGTGCGCTTGCGGTTGTAGTCCACCAGGCTGTCGCCGTAGCCGCTGAAGAGCTGGGTGTGCAGGCGCAGGTTGCTCTTGCCGCCGCCCAGCCCTGCGCCCAGGCTTTGCATCCATTCCAGCCGCACTGAGCCGCGCGAGGTGGACGAGAGCGAATGGCGCAGCGTCACGCCCAGGGTGTGGTCGCGGTTCAGGTTCCAGAAGGCGGACAGTTCGCCCCGGCCCACGTAGTCGCTGATACCGGGGTTGTCGTCGCTCTCGGCCTTTTCGGGGATGCGCTTCCAGATACGCGCATTCACGCTCCATTGGTTGCCCAGCTCCATGCCAGTCATCAGGTAGGTGCGGTTCCAGCTGCGCGACAGCGGCAGGCTCTGGCCGTTGGACTGGTGCACCAAGCCGATGCCGCTGTAGCGCCAGCGCCAGCCCCAGGGGAGCTGCGCGTCGGTGGGATACACGTACATCACCTCGGGCGCGTGGTCGGTGGTGCGGAACGGGCGCGAGATGTGCGGGCTGAACAACTGCCAGTACGACTGCTGGGTGTAGCCAAACCACAGCGAATCCTTGTGCGTGGGGTGGTCCTGCGTGAGCAGGCTTTGCGCAATCTTGGTGCGCACCGAAAGCTGCAGGCGCGCTTCGGTGCTGCGGTAGGCCACGCTGGAGAGGGCGGTGTGCTCGGGCGCGGGGGAGCTGGGCTGGCGGTTCACGCTGTCGGAGGCCACCACCGAGGCGCTCAGCGGCCGGTAGCCCCGAAAGCGGAAGGTGCCGCAACTGCTGCCCATCTCCAGCTCCCAGAAGCGCGACAGCTCGGAATACTGCGTGTCGCGGCAGCCCTCGACCTGGGCCACCTCGATCATGCGCGTGGCAGGCAGGGTGGTGTCCACCGGGTCAGGCAGTCCGCTGGGGGGCTCCTGGGCAGCCGCTTGCGCACTGCTGGCGGCTGGGGCCTGCCAGGCCTGCTGGCCGGCCCAGGCATCAAAACAGGCCAGGCGCTGGGCGCTGTCGGCCAGCGCGGTGCAGCGCTGCCAGGCGGGGTGGGTGGGGTCTGCGGCGCTGCTGGCCTGGGCCAGTGGCGCGGCCAGCGCACCAGCCAGCACCACACCTGCGGCCTTCAGGGACGGAGAACGAGGGGATGGGAGCATGGCAGAAATTGAAGTAAAAAATAGGCTGTGGCGCTTATTCTACAAGCGCAAGCAGCTATAAAAACAGTAGCAAAATGCGTCAAGCCACCGGGGGCTCGGCGCGTTCCTGGGCCTTGCGTGCGAACTCGGCGCGCAGGGCCTTGAGCTTTTCGCGCGGGTCTTCGCGCGCGGTGGTGGCCGACAGCGCCATCTCGGCGATGAAGCGGCTGGGCTGGGCCGCCACCATCTCGCGGCCCTTCTTGCGTTTTTTCGTCCAGCTCACGGCCAGCGTGCGCTGCGCGCGCGTGATGCCCACGTACATCAGGCGGCGCTCTTCCTGCAGGCGGGCGATGGTGTCGTCGCTCAGCTTTTGCTGGCGCCCGTCGTCATCGTCGAGCTTGAAGGGCAGCATGCCCTCGGTCACGCCCGCCAGGATCACATGCGGCCACTCCAGGCCCTTGGAGGCGTGCAGGGTGGAGAGCGTCACCACGTCCTGGTCCTTCTCGCGCTCGGACAGGGTGGACAGCAGCGCAATGTTCTGCGCCACCTCCAGCAGGCTCTTGGTTTCCATCTGCGTGGTGGCGCCCGCCGTGTCGTCGATCTGGCCGCCCGCGCGCTGCGCCATCCAGTCGCAGAACTCCAGCACGTTGCTCCAGCGCGCGGCCGCCACCTTCTCGCTGTCCTCGCCGTCGTAGAGGTGCTTTTCGTAGCCGATCTCCTGCAGCCATTCGGTCAGAAAGGCGCGCGCTGCCTCGGCCCCCCGGGTCTGGCGCGCGCGGTACTCCAGGTCGTTGATGTAGCGGCCAAACTCGTGCAGGCCGTCCAGCGCACGCCGGGGCAGCGTGGCGGGCAGCATGGGCGAAAACAGCGCGGCAAACAGGCTGGTGTGGTGGGCCGCGCCAAAAGCGCCGAGCTGCCCCAGCGTGGTGTGGCCGATGCCGCGCTTGGGCGCGGTGATGGCGCGCAGAAACGCCGGGTCGTCGTCGCTGTTGATCCACAGCCGGAACCAGGCGCACAGGTCGCGGATTTCAGCACGGTCAAAAAAGCTCGTTCCGCCCGACACCTTGTACGGGATGTTGGCCTTGCGCAGCGCCTTCTCGAACGGCTTGGCCTGGTGGTTGGCGCGGTACAGGATGGCGAAACTTTTCCAGTCCGGCGGCGGGTTGGCGGCGGCGCGCAGGCCCTGCAGGCGCGCCACGGCGCGCTCGGCCTCGTGCTCCTCGCTGTCGGCGTCCACCACGCGCACGGGTTCGCCCTCGCCCAGCTCGCTGAACAGCGTCTTGGGGAACAGCTTGGGGTTGGGCCCGATCACGTTGTTGGCCGCACGCAGGATGGCGCTGGTGGAGCGGTAGTTCTGCTCCAGCTTGATGACCTTGAGCTGCGGATAGTCCACCGGCAGTTTTTTCAGGTTGTCCAGCGTGGCGCCGCGCCAGCCGTAGATGGACTGGTCGTCGTCGCCCACGGCGGTAAAGCGCCCGCGTTCGCCCACCAGCAGCTTGAGCAGCTCGTACTGCGTGGCGTTGGTGTCCTGGTATTCGTCCACCAGCACATGGCCGAGCTGCTGCTGCCACTTGGCGCGCACCTCGGGGTGGTCGCGCAACAGCTTGAGCGGCAGGCTGATGAGGTCGTCAAAGTCCACGCTCTGGTAGGCCGTCAGGCGCTCTTCGTAGCGCTGCATGATGAGCGCAATGCTGCGCTCGTGCTCGTCCTTGGCCTGGGCCAGCGCCTGGGCGGCGTTCAGGCCCATGTTCTTCCACAGGCTGATGGTCCACTGCCACTGGCGCGCCGTGGCGGCGTCGGTGGTGCCGCCTGCGGCGTCCTTCAGGATGCTGGTCACGTCATCCTGGTCCAGGATGCTGAACTGGGGCTTGAGGCCCAGCACCTTGCCGTCCTCGCGCACCATGCGCACGCCCAGCGCGTGGAAGGTGCACACCACCACGTCCTTGGCCGCCTTGCCGATCAGCCCCTTGGCGCGCTCGCGCATCTCGGCCGCCGCCTTGTTGGTGAAGGTGATGGCCGCAATGCGCTTGGGCTCCATCCCCTGCTCGATCAGGTGCGCAATCTTGTGCGTGATCACCCGCGTCTTGCCCGACCCGGCGCCGGCCAGCACCAGGCAGGGCCCGCTGGTGAAACGGACGGCCTGGAGCTGGGCGAGGTTAAGACCGGCAGACATGGGGTAGCGCAAGGGGCAAAGCGCTGGATCATACCGGCGCAAGCCAGGGGTCAGGCATGCCCTGGGCACTGCTGAGACAATCCCAGGCACCGTGCTCTCCATCCTGCTCGTCACCTTCCCCTTTTTCGCGCTTGTGCTCGCCGGCTACCTGGCGGCGCAGCGGCGCATGCTGCCGCTGGAGGCCATACCAGGGCTCAACGGCTTTGTGCTGTTTTTCGCGCTGCCGTGCATGCTGTACCGCTTTGGCTCGACCACGCCGATCGCGCAGTTGCTCGACCTGTCGGTGGCGGCGGTGTACCTGCTGTGCGGCCTGGTGCTGGTGGCGTTTGCCATTGCGGTGACGCGCAACGAGCGCATCCGCTGGAACGATGCGGCCTTTGGCGCGCTGGTGGCGGCGTTTCCCAATTCAGGCTTCATGGGCGTGCCGCTGCTGGTGGCGTTGCTGGGCGCGCAGGCGGCCGGGCCGGTGATTGTGATGATCGTGGTGGACATGGTGGTCACCAGCTCGCTGTGCGTGGCGCTCTCGCGCCTGGACGATGGCCAGGGCCATGGCCGCGCCGCCATGCTGGATGCTGCGCGCAAGGCGCTGCGCGGTGTGGCCGCCAACCCCATGCCCTGGGCGATTCTGGGCGGCGCGCTGGCCTCGTACCTGGAGTGGCGCCTGCCCGCGCCGGTGGAAAAGACCGCCTGGCTGCTGGCCGATGCGGCCTCGCCGGTGGCGCTGTTCACCATTGGCGCGGTGCTGGCGCGCTCGCAGATCCAGGCCAGCCACCCCATGCCGGTGTCGGACTACCTGCCCGTGGCGCTGATGAAGCTGCTGCTGCACCCGCTGCTGGTGCTGGCGGTGGGGGCCACGGCCATGCAGTGGGGCGCGGGGCTGAGCCCCTTTGCGCTCACGGTCATGGTGCTGACCGCCGCGCTGCCCAGCGCCAGCAACGTGTCGCTGCTGGCCGAGCGCATGGGGGCTGACAACGGGCGCATCGCGCGCATCATCCTGGTGACGACGGCGGCCTCCTTTCTCAGCTTTTCGGCGGCGGTATCTCTGGTGCAGTGACTGCCCGGCACGGGTTTTTGCTATCTGTTTGATTGGTTCAATTGCTTTTACACGGCGATTGATCGTGCCTAAAGTAAGGGTTCTTCCATTGCACCCCCAGGAGAACCACCATGAGCGACCACGCCACCCCATCCGCCGCCCAATGCCCTTTCCACGCCGTGGCCCGCGCCAGCGCCCGTGCGACGCAGGGCGCTCGCTCGCACCGCGACTGGTGGCCCGAGCAGTTGAACCTGGGCATCCTGCACCAGCATGCACCCGCATCCAACCCGTTGGGCGCGGACTTTGACTATGCCCAGGCCTTTGCCGGGCTGGACTATGCGGCGCTCAAGGCCGACCTGACGGCGCTGATGACCGACTCGCAGGACTGGTGGCCCGCCGACTGGGGCCACTACGGCGGCCTGTTCATCCGCATGGCCTGGCACAGCGCGGGCACCTACCGCACGGGCGATGGCCGGGGCGGTGCCAGCACAGGCAACCAGCGCTTTGCGCCCGTCAACAGCTGGCCCGATAACGGCAACCTGGACAAGGCGCGCCGCCTGCTCTGGCCCATCAAGCAGAAGTACGGCAACGCCATTTCCTGGGCCGACCTGATGATCCTGGCGGGCAACGTGGCGCTCGAATCCATGGGCTTCAAGACCTTTGGCTTTGGCGCGGGCCGTGTGGACATCTACCAGCCCGAAGAAGACATCTACTGGGGCGCCGAGACCGAGTGGCTGGCCACCAGCGACAAGCCCGGCAGCCGCTACAGCGGCCACCGCGACCTGGAGAACCCGCTGGCCGCCGTGCAAATGGGCCTGATCTACGTGAACCCCGAGGGCCCGGACGGCAACCCCGACCCCGTCGCCTCGGGCCGTGACGTGCGCGAAACCTTTGCCCGCATGGGCATGAACGACGAGGAAACCGTGGCCCTGGTGGCGGGTGGCCACACCTTTGGCAAGGCCCACGGCGCGGGCGACCCGGCCCTGGTGGGCCCCGAGCCCGAGGCCGCACCGCTGCAGGCGCAGGGCCTGGGCTGGATCAACCGCTTTGGCAGCGGCAAGGGCGCAGACACCACCACCAGCGGCATCGAAGGCGCCTGGAAGCCCCACCCCACCACCTGGGACAACGGCTACTTCGACATGCTGTTTGGCTATGAGTGGGCGCTCACCCGCAGCCCGGCAGGCGCCCAGCAGTGGGTAGCGCAAAACGTGCGGCCCGAGCATCTGATCCCGGATGCGCACGACCCGTCCAAAAAGCACCCGCCCATGATGACCACGGCCGACCTGTCGCTGCGCATGGACCCGGTGTACGAGCCAATCGCACGGCGCTTCCACCAGAACCCACAGGCCTTTGCCGACGCCTTTGCGCGCGCCTGGTTCAAGCTCACGCACCGCGACATGGGCCCCAAGGCGCGCTACCTGGGCCCCGAGGTTCCTGCCGAGGAGCTGGTCTGGCAAGACCCCATCCCCGCCTGCGACCACGCGCTGATCGATGCGCAGGACATCGCCGCGCTCAAGGCCCAGGTGCTGGCCTGCGGCCTGCCGGTGGCGGCGCTGGTGTCCACCGCCTGGGCCTCGGCTTCCACCTTCCGTGGCTCGGACAAGCGCGGCGGCGCCAACGGTGCACGCATCCGCCTGGCACCGCAAAAGGACTGGGAAGTGAACCAGCCCGCCCGACTGGCGCAGGTGCTGGCGGTGCTCGAAGGCATCCAGCAGCGCTTCAACGCCGCGCAGACCGGCGGCAAGAAGCTCTCGCTCGCCGACCTGATCGTGCTCGCCGGTGGCGCCGCCATTGAGGCCGCTGCCCAGGCCGCAGGCCACGCGGTGACGGTGCCCTTTACCCCCGGCCGCATGGATGCCGCGCAGGCGCAGACCGATGTGGAATCCTTCGCCGTGCTGGAGCCCCAGGCCGATGGTTTCCGCAACTACCAGAAGGCCAGCTACCGCGTGCCGGCCGAGCAGTTGCTCATCGACAAGGCGCAGTTGCTCACCCTCAGCGCGCCCGAGATGACGGCGTTGATCGGCGGCCTGCGTGTGCTCGGCGCCAACGTGGGGCAGGCAGCGCATGGCGTGTTCACGCAGCGCGTGGGGCAGCTCAGCAACGACTTCTTCGTGCACCTGCTGGACATGGGCACCGTGTGGCAGCCCACGTCCGAGGCGCAGGAGCTGTTCGAGGGCCGCGACCGTGCCAGTGGCGCGCTGCGCTGGACGGCCACGCGCGTGGACCTGGCCTTTGGCTCCCATTCGCAACTGCGCGCGCTGGCCGAGGTCTATGCCCAGGCCGACGGGCAGGCGCGCCTGGTGCGCGACTTCGTGGCCGCCTGGGTCAAGGTCATGGAGCTGGACCGTTTCGACCGCCGCTGAGCGCGGCGGCGCACCCTTCGCACTGTGACGCACACAGGGCGAAGGGTGCTATAAAAACAGTAGCTACTGGCGCTTATGAATAAAGCGCTGGAGGCCAAAATGATGCATAAGTAAAAACCCTGGTGCGGGGCGGGTAGCGTCACGCAAGTGCAACACAGCGAAGGCACCATCGCGGGGTTGTTACTTCGACTGACACCATGAAAACTTCGCTGGGCTTGGGAAAGTACCGCGACCTGCTGCTCGCCATCCTCTTGTTCATCGTGCTGGACCTGGGGATTCTGTTTTTCAACTTCTTTGCGTCCATCCAGCTGGAGCGCGACGCCAGCCGCATCAACACCGCGGGCGAGCTGCGCATGCTGACGCAGCAGATCACCAAGTCCCTGCTCACGCTGCAGACCGAGCAGCGCGAGGGCCTGCCCATCCAGACCAGCATGGCCCAGCTCAGCCAGGGCACAGCAGGCTTCAACGACGGGTTGGCGGCGCTCAAGGCATCGATGGCCGCCGACGCTGAATTCCGCCTGTTCGGCATCGACCCGCAGGCGCTGCGCGAGCTGTGGCACAAGCTCGACCGCGAGTGGCAACCGCTCCACACGGCCATCGCCCCGGTGATTGGGGCCCAGGCGCCCGACACCGATGACATCGCCATGGCCGCCACCAAGGCCGTGGCGCGCAACATCCGCCTCATGGGGCAAAGCGACGATCTGGCCCGCGCCGTGGAAGAGGCCGCAGGCACCAAGACGCGCATGATGCGCACCATCCAGGTGGCGGCCATCGTGCTGGCGCTGCTCAACTTCGTGTTCATCGTGTTCAAGTTCGTGCGCAAGCTGCGCGCGTCGGACCGCGTGGCCGAGGCCGCGCGCCAGGAGACCGACGACATCCTGCGCACCGTGTCCGAAGGCCTGCTGCTGGTGGGGCCGGACGGGCGCATCGGCGGCCAGATGTCGGCCGCCACGCACCAGATGTTCATGCGCACGGTCAAACCTGGCGAGGACTTCCGCGCCCTGCTGGCCCGCATGCTCGAGCCCGAGCGCGCCGACGAGGCCGCCACCTACCTGACCCTGCTGCTGGACCCCAAGGTCAAGCCCGCGCTGCTGGCGCAGCTCAACCCGCTGCAGGAAGTGCCCGTGCGGCCGCCCGAAGACCGGCAGGGCAAGCCGCGCTACCTTACGTTCCAGATCAGCCAGGTGCGCGAGGGCGGGCGCATCAAGGAGCTGCTGGTCACCGTGTTCGACATGACCGAAAAAGTGCAGCTCGAACGCGAGCTGGCGGCCACCCAGCAGGCCGCCAAGAACGATGTGGAGGACCTGCTCGTCGTGCTGGAGCAGGAACCGGCGCTGCTGCAGGACTTTCTGCTGGGCGCACGCGTGCGCCTGGGCGACCTCAACCAGACCCTGCGCGATGCGGGCCGCAACCCCGGCGACTACCTGGCGCTGGTGGAAGACGCCGCTCGCCTGGTGCACGGCATCAAGGGCGAAGCGGGCGCGCTGGGTTCGGCCAGCATTGCACGCGCAGCGCACGAGATGGAAGACGCCCTCGCTCCGCTGCTGCGCCGACCGCGCCTGCAGGGCGAAGACCTGATTCCCGTGGTGGTGGCGCTGTCGCGCCTGCAGGACCAGGTCGAGCGCCTGCAACGCTTCTTCTTGCGCCTGGGCCCGACCGCGCCGCGCCGCGCACCTTCGGCCGCGCTGCAGGCCCTGGTGGACAACCTGCGCGGCCTGGCCGAGCGCGTGGCGCAGTCCATGGGCAAGCAGGTGCAGTTTGCTGCGCGCCTGCCCGAGGACGAACTGCCGCCCCAGGTGCAGGGCATCTTGCGTGAGGTGCTGCCCCAGCTGGTGCGCAACGCCGTGGTGCACGGCATCGAACAGCCCGGCGTGCGCGCCCAGTTCCGCAAGCCCGAAGCGGGCGCGCTGCGCCTGGACATTGCCCACGACCAGGACGGCACTGTGGAGGTGCGCCTGAGCGACGACGGCCGCGGCATCGTGCTGCCCGAGCTGCGCGAGCGCATCGCGCGCCAGCGCAGCGATGTGGCGCAACTGTCCGACCACGAGGTGCTGGGCCACATCTTCGACCCCGCCTTCAGCACCGCCACCGAGGTGACCGAGCACGCCGGCCGGGGCATGGGCCTGTCGCTGGTACGCAAGGCGGTGGAAGACGCTGGCGCCAAGCTGCGCGTGCTCACGCAGCCGCATGTGTCCACCACCTTCATCCTGCGCTTTGGGAGCGCCGTATGAGGCCGCACAAGCTCATGGTGGTGGACGACTCCATGGTGTTCCGCAACCGCATCGCCCGCCTGGCCGCCGACCCGCGCCTGCCGCGCGTACAACTGGTGGCCATGGCCGAGAACGGCGAAGAGGCCATTGCCCAGGCGCGCCACCACCGGCCCGACCTGGTCACCATGGACCTGACCATGCCACGCATGGACGGACCGGCCTGCCTGGAGGTGCTGCGCGAGCAACTGCCCGAGGCGCGCATTCTGGTGGTGTCGGCACTGAGCGACCGCGCCACCGCCCTCAAGGCGCTGGCCAAGGGCGCGCATGGCTTTTTGCTCAAACCGTTTTCCGACGACCAGATGGTCCAATCCCTGCAGGAGCTGATGGCATGACCCGCCCCCGCCTTCGGGCCGAAGATGTCAAGATCTTCACGGATGCCGCTCTGGGCTTCTTTGCCCAGACCACCGGCCACCGCGCCAACGTGCGTACCGCCTACCTGATGGACCACGACGCCCCCGCCGTGTGGAGCGACTTCCATGGCCGCATCGACCTGGGCGGGCGCTACCGTGGCAACGTCACCTTTGCCGCGCCGCGCGCACTGCTCACCCATGTGTTGCTGTCCATTGGCGAGAGCGACTACACCGACGCCAGCCACCGCGACATCGTGGGCGAGATTGCCAACCAGATGTCGGGCCAGGCCCGCCGTCACTTTGGCGAGGCCATGGACATCTCACCCCCGCGCGTGATCGACCGCGACCAGGCCCGCCACGAGGCAAACCAACACCAGGCACAGGGCATGGCGCCCTTCGTCATCCCGGTGCAGTGGGACCGCTACGAGGCGCATCTGGTGGTGCAGATGGAGCAAGGGCAGGGGTAGCACCCCCCTGAGCGGCTGCGCCGCTTCCCCCCGCTCTCCAATCGCTGCGCGATTGGGGCAGGGGGACGCTCCCGGCGCGGCGGGGCGGCCCTTGCGCGGGAGCCCTGGCTTGGTCCGGGTCGATGGCTAAGGCCGGGGATCTGGTGTTGGCGTCGTTGGTTCCTGCCTTGTCCGGCGGGCACAGGCCTATGACTCTCAGCCGCTCAAATCCCCAGCGGGTCCACATCCACCAGCCAGCGCACCAGGCCTTTGTGCTCCGGCTGCTGGCGGGTGCTGTGCAGCAGGGGTTGCCAGGCGGCCAGGAAGCGTTGCAGCGCGGTGCGGTGCGGGCTCTCCAGCAGCATCTGGGCGCGTTCCACGTTGGCCACGCGCTGCACGGCCAGGGGGATGGGGGGATAGAGCGTGACATGCTCCAGGCCGGGGAGCTGGGCGTCCTGCGCGGCCTGGCTGGCAGCGTGCAGGAAGGCCTGGGCGACTTCCTGGGTGCGTGCGTCGGCACGCACCAGAGCCTGGTAGCTGAAGGGGGGCATGCCTGCTTCCTGGCGTTCACGCAATTGCTGTGCGGCAAAGGCGGGGTAGTCGTGCGCGTGCAGGGCTTCGTACACGGCGTGCTGGGGGTGCAGGGTCTGCACCCACATTTCGCATTGCGTGCCTTGCGCGGCCAGGTAGGCGGCGTCGCGCCCAGCGCGGCCTGCCGCCTGCTCCAGCAGGGCGAACAGGCGTTCGGGTGCGCGAAAGTCGCTGGAAAACAGCGCGCCGTCGGGCTGCACGGCGGCCACCAGGGTGACGCGGCGAAAGTCGTGCCCCTTGGCAATCATTTGCGTGCCCACCAGCACGTCCACCTCGCCCGCATGCACCTGGGCCAACTGGCTTTGCAGCGCGCCCTTGGCGCGGGTGGAGTCGGCGTCGATGCGGGCAACGCGCACCGCGCTGCCGTCGGGGCGCTGCACATGGGACAGCAGGGTGGCGAGCTGTTCTTCGAGTTGCTCGGTGCCCCGGCCCAGGGTGGTGATGTCGGGGCTGCCGCACCCAGGGCAGGCACGCGGCACATGCTGTGCGGCGCCGCAGTGGTGGCAGCGCAGGCTGCGGTCGGCCTTGTGGAAGACCTGGTGGGCGCTGCAGTGGGGGCAGTCGCTTTTCCAGCCGCAGTCCAGGCAGTGCAGCACGGGCGCGTAGCCGCGCCGGTTGAGCAGCACCAGGCTTTGCTCGCCGCGCGCCACGCGCTCTTGCAGCGCCGTCAGCAGCGGGGCCGAGAACACGGTGCGCCGGGGCTGGTGGTTCATGTCCACGCGGCGCACCCGCGCCAGGGCGCCTGCGCCAATGCGGCTGGGCATGCACAGGCGCTGGTAGCGCCCGCCGGCCGGGTCTTCGGGGCTGGGTGGGCGGCTGGCGTGCCAGCTCTCCAGCGATGGCGTGGCCGAACCGAGGACGACCTTGGCGCCCTGGTCGTGGCCGCGCCACACGGCCAGGTCGCGGGCGGAGTAACGGGCGCCTTCCTGTTGCTTGTAACTGGGGTCGTGTTCTTCATCCACGATGACCAGGGCCAGCCCCGGCAGCGAGGCAAACACCGCCATGCGCGTGCCCAGCACGATGCGCGCCTGCCCTGTGTGCGCTGCCAGCCAGGCCTTCAGGCGCTGCGGGTTCGTCATGCCGCTGTGCAGCGAGACCACGGCGCCCGCGCCAAACCGGGCGGTGAAGCGTTCTTCCAGCTGGGGCGTGAGGTTGATCTCGGGCACCATGACCAGCGCCTGGGCGTGGGCGTCCTGCTCCAGCACGGCCTGCACGCAGCGCAGGTACACCTCGGTCTTGCCGCTGCCGGTGCTGCCGAACAGCAGAAAGGGGCCAGGTTTGGAAAGAATTTCGGCCTTGGCGCTTTCCTGTTCTGCGCTGAGTGCTATTAAATCAGTAGCATTCGAGGGCGCGGTCGCCTCCGATGGACGTTGGAGGCGCCGCGCCACCTGCGCGGGGCCCAGTGTGCGCAGTTGCGGTGGCAGGGCCGACAGGGCCACCTCGCCCAGGCTGCGCTGGTAGTAGCGCGCGGCAAAGGCCACCAGGCGGCGCCAGGGAGCGCCGAGCGGCGCAATGCCGTCGAGTACGGCGGCCACCGGGCGCAGGCTGCGCTCGGGCGGTGCAGGCGTGCCGTCGTCGCCGTCCCACACCAGGCCCAGCACCTCGCGCTGGCCCAGGGGCACGCGCACCAGGGTACCTGGGGGCAGGGGCCGGTCGCACTGGTAGTCCAGCGGCTCGCCCACGCCGCTGTGCGCTGGGGTTTGCACCGCCACGCGCACGGTCACGGCAGTTGCGCCCGGCTTGCAAGGTGATGGATCAGCTGCGGCGTTCAAGTGTTTGATTTTTCAGGAGGCCCATCGTTGGGTCAACATGTGGATAACTTTGTTGACATCCCACATGCTGGAGGCAGTGCGGCGGGCAGGTGACCCAGATCAACATTCAGGTAAATGTAACGAGTCTCTGGAAAAGTATTTATGAATCAACGGTTTGCATGGTAACCATGCGCTCTGGCGGGGCGACATTGGGACGGCGCAGATAGGGTGCATGGCTCCCTTGGATGTGTGCATAACTGTGCAGGGCTACGCTTGTCAAGACCTGGGGCTGTTCTTGAAACAGCGTTACGGGCCGACCTGCTTCATGCTATTTATCGCCTGATGGCCGCAAGTGCTTGATGGGCTTGGGGTTTTGCCACATATCCCCGAATTCTGTGGATAACTTTGTTGATAGCTGTCGGAGATGGCGCCGCAAGCCGCGCCAATGCGTGCGCTGCACAGTTTGCGTGCTTCATGGGCAATGCAGCGATCCATTCAAAATCAAGCACTTACGTGTGTGCGGCCGCTGCGTGATGCCGTTACATGGACCCAGGGAAAGCCCGGATGACGCAGAACGCGCTGCACGGAAGGTGTGCATAAGTCCAGGCCCTGGTGCGCTCAGCGCTGGCGCTGCGCGCGCGAGTGGCTGTGCACGGCCTCGACCAGCGCGGCCACATGCTCGGGCGGCGTGAACTGGCTGATGCCGTGGCCCAGGTTGAAGATGTGCGTGGGGCCGGTGGTGCTGCGGTCGGTGTGCGGCTTGCCGAAGCTGTCGAGCACGGCGTGCACCTGGGTGACGATTTGCGCCGGCGGGGCGAACAGCACGTTGGGGTCGATGTTGCCCTGCAGCGCCTTGCCGGGGCCGCCGACCTGGCCGCCGACGATGGCGCGCGCCTTGCCGAGGTTGGCCGTCCAGTCCAGGCCCAGCACCTCGCAGTCGATGTCCTTCATGTCTTCGAGCCAGATACCGCCGCCCTTGGTGAAGACGATGCGCGGCACGTCCTGGCCGTCCACGCCGGTGCGCTTGAGCTGCGCGAGCACGCGCTTGGTGTATTCGAGGCTGAAGTCCTGAAAAGCACCATCGGCCAGCACGCCGCCCCAGCTGTCGAAAACCATCACGGCCTGGGCACCCGCGTCGATCTGGGCGTTGAGGTACTGCGCCACGGCGTCGGCATTCACGGCCAGGATGCGGTGCATCAGGTCGGGGCGGCTGTACATCAGTGTCTTGACGAGGCGGTAGTCGTCGCTGCCCTTGCCTTCGACCATGTAGCAGGCCAGCGTCCAGGGGCTGCCCGAGAAGCCGATCAGCGGCACGCGGCCGTTGAGGGCCTTGCGGATGCTGGTGACGGCATCGAACACGTAGCGCAGCTTGTCCAGGTCGGGTGCGGCGAGCTGGGCCACATCGGCTTCGGTGCGCACCGATTGGGCGAAGCGCGGGCCCTCGCCCTCGGCGAACGACAGGCCCAGGCCCATGGCGTCGGGCACGGTGAGGATGTCGCTGAACAGGATGGCGGCGTCGAGCGGGAAGCGCTCGAGCGGCTGCAGCGTGACCTCGGTGGCGTAGTCCACGTTCATGGCCAGGCCCATGAAGCTGCCGGCCTGGGCGCGCGTGGCCTTGTATTCGGGCAGGTAGCGGCCCGCCTGGCGCATCAGCCACAGGGGGGTGTAGTCGGTGGCCTGGCGGCGGCAGGCGCGCAGGAAGGTGTCGTTGGTGAGGGGGGCGAAGGAGGTGCTCATGCCCGCCATTCTCTCATTCCAGGCTTGGCTGTCCCTGCCACGCCTGCGGTCATGGGGGTGCTTGCAACGCTGCCTGCGGGTTCAGGAGTCGTTCCTGCGGGCCGGTCTCCAACAAGCGGGTCACCAAGGGGTGCATGACCTTGCGGGCGCTGTAGATCAGGTGGAATTCTTCGCTCACTTCGGGTGTGGCGCCGATCTGGACCAGGCCGAAGGTCTGCTGCAGGTGGTTGCCCAGCGAGATCGGTGCGGGCATCACGCCCATGCCGCTGGTGGCGAAGGTGCTCAGCAAGGCGCTGTCCTCGAACTCCCCGGCGATGCGTGGGCGGATGCGTTCCTGTTCCAGCCAGTGGTCCATGCGTGCGCGCACCGCAGCATGGTGCGTGGGCAGCAGCACGGGGACCACCGCCAGGCTGTGCGGAAACTGGTGTGCCGCTGCTTCGGCCCACAACGGGGGCGCATACCAGGCGATGGCGCTGCTCCCGAGCAGCTGGCTGCTGGCGCGCAGGTGGGGGTTGGTGGGCGCTGCGCGGTCTGCGAGCACGGCATCGAGCTTGTGCAGCGCCAGTTCGCCCAGCAGCGGCTGAAACTCCCCCTCGTGGCACAGCAGCCGCAGGTGGGGCTCTTCCAGCACAGTGCGCAAGAGCCTGTGCACGGCCAGCTTGGCAATGCCGTCGGAGATGCCCAGGTTCAGCCGCAGGGTCTGGCCGACGGCGGCCTCGCGCACACGGATGGGCAGCAGTTCGCCCAGGGCAAAGATGTGGTCGGCTTCGTGCAGTGCCGCCATGCCAGCGTCCGTCAGTACCAGGTTCCGCCCTTCGTTGCGCAGCAGGCTTACGCCGAGGGACTTCTCCAGTTCCCTCACCTGGGCGCTGATGGTCTGCACCGCCATGTCCAGCCGCTGCGCTGCACGGGCAATGCCACCTTCCTTGGCCACCACCCAGAAGTAATAGAGATGGCGGTAGTTGAAGCTCTGCGGCATGGGGGTGGCCTCGGGGTTGGGTTGCGACATGGTTCGTAAAAACCGAACCAAATGCCAGTTGGAGGTAGGTTTTAAACGAAATCGGTCCGTTTTACATTCACGGGCTTCCCTTGCCCGCACCTTCGGCAAGGCATTCAAGTTCAAAGAAGCGATACATGGAAACGATCGGTACCTGGTGGATGTGGGCGGGCTTCGCCCTTTTTGTGGTGGTGGCGATCGCCATCGATCTGTGGGTCATGGAGCGCCAGGGCGCCCACACGGTGACAATGCAGGAGGCCGTGCGCTGGAGCCTGTTGTGGTTCTCGCTGGCGTTTGTGTTTGTGGGCCTTTTGTGGTGGTATCTGGACACCCACCAGGGCCGTGAGGTAGCCAACACGGTGTCCATGCAGTTCATCACGGGCTACCTGGTGGAAAAGAGCCTGTCGGTGGACAACATCTTCGTGTTTCTGGTGCTGTTCAACTACTTCGCCATCCCGCAGCAATACCAGAAACGGGCGCTCATCATCGGCATCATCGGTGCCATCGTGCTGCGTACAGCGCTGATCCTGGTGGGCGCATGGCTGCTGGCCACGTTCCATTGGCTGCTCTACGTGTTTGGTGCCTTCCTGGTCTTCACGGGCGTGAAGATGTGGTTTGCCGCCTCGCAGGAGTCGGACATTGCGTCCAACCCGGTTCTGGGGTTCCTGCGCAGGCACATGAACATCACCGACCAGTTCGATGGCGAAAAGCTCAGCACCATGATCAATGGCGTGAAGCACTACACCCCGCTGTTCGTGGTGCTGGTGCTCATCGGCACCACCGACATCATCTTTGCCGTGGACAGCATTCCGGCCATCTTCGCCATCACCAGTGACCCGTTCATCGTGCTCACGGCCAACATCTTCGCCATCCTGGGCCTGCGCGCGCTGTACTTCCTGCTGGCCGATCTGGCCAACCGCTTTCACCTGCTGGCCTATGGCCTGGCCCTGGTGCTGGTCTTCATCGGCAGCAAGATGCTGCTGATCGACGTTTACAAGATCCCGATCGGCTATGCCCTGCTGGTCACGGCCGTGCTGATTGCGGGCTCCATCATCCTGTCGCTGCGCACGACCAGCGGGGCCGCTCGCTCGTCGCAGCAGGCACCGACAGAGCGTTGAGGTAGAGGTGGGGCGGACCCTCAGGAGGGATGCTCCGCCTCACGGCGCCAGTGCCGTCCACCGCTCCAGCGCCAGCAGCAGTTCTTCCTCGATCTCCCCCTCGCGGGTGTGCAGGGCGGTGGCACGTTGGGGGTCGCGGGTGTAGAGGCTGCCGTCGGCCAGTTCCTGCTGGATGGCTTGCTGTTCGGTCTCCAGCGCTGCGATGCGATCGGGCAGTTGCTCCAGCTCCCGTTGCTCCTTGTAGCTGAGCTTCTTTTTTTGTAGCGTGCTGCGTCCATCCTGTGGCGGCTGCGGGCTGCTTTCCCCCTTGTCCTTGTGCTCGCTGGCAGGCCTGGCGCCCGGGGACGTGGCAGCGGCGGCACGCAGGGCCTGGCTGCGCAGGGATTGCTGTAGCCAGTCTTCCACGCCGCCTTCAAACTCGCGCCACACGCCGTCGCCCTCGTAGGCGATGGTGCTGGTGACCACGTTGTCCAAAAACGTCCGGTCGTGGCTGACCAAGAATACGGTACCGGGGTAGTCCTGCAGCAATTCTTCGAGCAGGTCGATGGTTTCGATGTCCAGGTCGTTGGTGGGCTCATCCAGCACCAGCACCGTGGCGGGGCGGGCGAACAAGCGGGCCAGCAGCAGGCGGTTGCGCTCGCCACCCGAGAGGGACCGCACCGGCGAATGGGCTCGCGCGGGCGAGAACAGGAAGTCGCCGAGGTAGCTGCGCACATGC
This sequence comes from Simplicispira sedimenti, assembly GCF_022760965.1. Lineage (NCBI taxonomy): Bacteria > Pseudomonadati > Pseudomonadota > Betaproteobacteria > Burkholderiales > Comamonadaceae > Simplicispira > Simplicispira sedimenti. The sequence continues at coordinate 47,008 of NZ_JAKVIJ010000006.1, read as the reverse complement.
TTGCGCTGGCCGTTGATCTCGATCCACTCGCTGCCGGGGCTGATGAAGTCTTCCAGCGTGGCGTCCAGGTCGATGGCGTCGCGCAGCTGGTCGAAGTAGGCCACCTGCAGGTTGGCGCCGCGGCGGACGGTACCGCTGTCGGGCTCCAGTTCACCCAGGATCATTTTCAGCAGCGTGGTCTTGCCAGCGCCGTTGGGGCCCAGCAGACCGATCTTGTCGCCGCGCAGCAAGGTGGCGCTGAAGTCCTTGGCAATCACCTTGTCGCCAAAGGCTTTGCTGACATGCTGCAGCTCCGCGACGATCTTGCCCTGGTAGTTGCTGTCGCTGCCGGTGCCCACTTCCATCTTCACCTTGCCGACCACCTCGCGGCGCGCGGCGCGGGTTTCACGCAGCTTTTCCAGGCGGCCGATGCGGCTCTGGCTGCGGGTGCGGCGCGCTTCCACGCCCTTGCGGATCCAGATTTCCTCCTGGGCCAGCAGTTTGTCGGCCTTGGCGTTGATGACGGCTTCCTGGGCCAGTTGCTCCTCCTTTTGCTGGACGTAGGCGGCGAAGTTGCCCGGGTAGGAGCGCAGGATGCCCCGGTCCAGTTCGACGATGCGGGTGGCGATACGGTCCAGAAACGCACGGTCGTGGGTGATGGTGACCACGCTGCCCTTGAAATCCAGGAGCAGATCCTCCAGCCAGCGGATGGAATCCAGGTCGAGGTGGTTGGTCGGCTCGTCCAGCAGCAGCACGTCGGGCCGGGCGACCAGCGCCTGGGCCAGCGCCACGCGTTTCTTGGTGCCGCCCGAGAGGTCGCCCACCCGCGCGTCGGGGTTCAGGTGCAGGCGCTGCAGGGTTTCCTGCACGCGCTGTTCCCAGTTCCAGGCGTCGGCGGCCTCGATCTGGGTTTGCAGCGCGTCCAGGTCCACGCCCTCAGCGTGGGCCAGGTACTGCTCGCGCAGCGCTATCACCCCGGCCAGTCCGGCGGAGGCGGCCTGGAAGATGGTGGCGTCCGGGTCCAGCGCGGGTTCCTGTTCGACGAAGGCGATGCGCGTGCCCTGCTGCACCTGCAGCGTGCCGTCGTCGGCCTTGGCAAGTCCGCCCAGGATCCGGAGCAGTGAGGACTTGCCTGCGCCGTTGCGCCCGATCAGGCCGACGCGTTCATTGGTTTCGAGGGAAAAGCCGGTGTGGTCCAGCAATGCGACATGCCCGAACGCGAGCTGCGCATTGAGAAGAGTGATAAGTGCCATGGGGCAGGATTATCCGGGTGGCTGGAGACAGGGGCCGCCAGCGCCGCTGGGTAGCGCCGGGCCGCCGGCGGGCGGCTCACGCCTGGGTGGCGCGCTCCAGCGCCTGGTCGATGTCCCAGAGGATGTCGTCCACGTCCTCGATGCCCACGCTCAGGCGCACCATGTCGGCGCTCACGCCGGCCCGGGCGAGTTCGTCCTCGTTGAGTTGTCGGTGCGTGGTCGAGGCGGGGTGGATCACCAGCGTCTTGGCGTCGCCGATGTTGGCCAGGTGGCTCAGGAATTCGCAGGCGTCGATGAATTTCTCGCCGGCCGCGGCGCCACCTTCGATGCCGAAGGTGAGGATGCCCGAGGCGCCCGGCGCGCCGTCCACGGCGCGGAACTGCTTCTGCGCCAGCGCGTGGTACGGCGAGCCGGCCAGGCCCGGGTAGTTGACCCAGCGCACCTTCGGGTGGCCCTGCAGGAATTGCGCCACTTTCAGCGCGTTGCGGCAGTGTTCGCGCATGCGCAGGTGCAGCGTTTCGGCCCCCTGCAGCAGCAGCCAGGCATTGAGCGGCGAGAGCACGCCGCCGAAGGTGCGGTTGACCTCCATGCGCGCTTTCATGGTGTAGCCGAAGTCGCCGAAGGTCTCGTAGAACTTCACGCCGTGGTAGGCGCGGCTGGGCTCCACCATCTCGGGGAACTTGCCGTTGTCCCAGGGAAATTTGCCGCCCTCCACCACCACGCCGCCCATGGTGGTGCCGTGGCCGCCGATGTACTTGGTGGCGCTGTGCACCACGATGTCGGCGCCAAACTGCAGCGGGTTGCACAGGTAGGGGCTGGCCACGGTGTTGTCGATGACCAGGGGCACGCCGTGGGCATGGGCCACGTCCGCGATGGCGGCAATGTCGAGCACGTTGACCAGCGGGTTGCCGATGGTCTCGCCGTACACGGCGCGCGTGTTCGGGCGCATGGCACGCGCGAAGTTCGCGGGGTCGGCGGGGTCGACGAAGGTGGTCTCGATGCCGAGCCGGCTGAACCCGACGCCCAGTTGGCCCACCGTGCCGCCGTAGAGCGTGCTGGCCGCGACGATGTGGTCGCCGGCCTTCAGGATGGCCAGCAGCGCCGCCATCTGCGCGGCCATGCCGCTGGCGCAGGCCAGCGCGGCGCGGCCCCCCTCCAGGTTGGCGATGCGCTCCTCCAGCACCGCCACCGTGGGGTTGCTGATGCGGCTGTAGACGTTGCCGAAGGTCTGCAGGTTGAACAGGCTGCTGGCGTGCTCGGCGTCGTCGAACACGAAGCTGGTCGTCTGGTGGATGGGCGTGGCGCGCGCGCCGGTCACCGGGTCGGGCTGGGCGCCGGCGTGGATGGCACGGGTACCGAAGCCGAAGGCGTGGTCGCTGCCGGAAGAAGGGGGGTGGGCCATGGTTTGTGATTCAAAAGTGCCTCCAGCGCTTATCTGGCAAGCGCTGGAAGCTATCAATAAGGGAGCTGCCGCAGCCGCTTGGCGGAGATGACGCCGGTGTTCACGCCCATCCAGCCCAGGCCGCCGAACAGGCGTGCATGCTCGATCTTCACGCAGCGGTTCTGGATGACCTGCAGACCCGCGTCCTCGGCGCGCTGGGCGGCTTCTTCATGCCGCACACCGAGCTGCAGCCACAGGCAGCTCGCGCCGATGGCCACAGCCTCTTCGGCCAGCGGCGGGATGTCTTCGCTCTTGCGGAAGCAGTCCACCATGTCGATGCGCTCGCCCTGGCGGGCGATGGCCTGCGCGGCCTCGTGCAGGCTCGCGTAGCAGCGCTCGCCCAGGATGCAGCCGCCGTCTCGGGCGACGACCGGGTTCACCGGCACGATGCGGTAGCCATGCGCCTGCATGTACTTGGCGGCGAAGAAGCTGGGGCGGTGCCACTGCGGCGACAGGCCCACCACCGCGATGGTGCGGCAGCGGCCCAGCACGTCGCGCAGGGTGCTGATGGTGTCGGGGGTGCGGCTCATGCGTTCCAGTGTACGCATGCGGAAGGCGGCTGTGCTGGTCATGCCCATGTCATACGCTGGGCACACAATGGCTTTTGCAGGCATGCCACGCGCACCCGCCATACCCTTGGTGGAGGGGACGGTGCTGCGCAGTCTGTACCAGGGGTTTCTGAGCGAGTGACCAGAGAAAGAGCGGCTTGACAGGCCGCTCTTTTTTTTGGCCGTACGGCCGCTTGCCGGTCCCGGGCATCCTTCGGGGTGCTGTGGGGATGCAGAGGGGGCGCCAGAAACGGCAACGCCGCGCAGGGCGCGGCGTTGGATGGGGCCGTCGGCCCGGTAGGCGACGGCAGTCTGGGCAGGCGGCGTGTGCCGCCGGCGTTCAGAAGCGGTGCAACAGGCCCACGCCGAAGGTGTTGGAGCCGGTCGTTCCCTTGACCGCCTTGCCGGCGCTGTTGAGGTTGCCGTAGCCTGCATACATCATGGTGCGCTTGGACAGGTGGTAGTTGGCGAACAGCTCATAAGCCATGGCGCCGTCGCGTGCGGGGTTGGGGTTGTCGGTGATGCGGGCCACCTGCGCGCCCAGCACCCAGGCGCCCAGCGGTACGGCCACACCCAGGCCAAAGCCCTTGCCGGTGGTCTTGGATTCGTCTTGCGTGTACAGCGCACTCACCCGCACCGAGGGGAAGTCGTAACGCGCGCCCAGGGCATAGCCGGTGCGGTTGTTGGCGCCTTCGGCCATCTTGCTCTGCACCACGGCGCCCAGGCTCAGGGGGCCGTTCTGGTAGCTGGCGGCGAGCTGGTACGAGCCCTTGCGCGTGTCTGCGGCGCCTGCGGCGGGGGCCGCCTTGTCCTGCTTCATGACGACTGCGGCGCGCGCCTGAAAGCCGTTCAGCTTGGGCGAGGTGTAAAGAAATTGGCTGTTGGCGCGGTTGCCGCCCAAGGAGCCGTCGGCGTCCAGGCCGAGGTTCTTCAGTGCCGAAGTGTTGTTGGCCGTGCCGTTGAGGTCGAACGTGCCCATGGTGCGGTTCTGCGCCGTGGTCATGCGTCCCATCGCGAACTCGCCGAAGCCGCCGCCAAGGGCCAGCCAGGCGGCGCGGTTCCAGGCGCCGGTAGCGCCACCCGTCAGGGCGCCGTCTTCGATGTTGATACCTTGTTCAAAGTTGAACGACGCCTTCATGCCGTCGCCCAGGTCTTCCTGGCCACGCACGCCCCACATGGAGGTTTCCTTGTAGTTGCCGATCATCTGCGACTGGCCGCCGAAGGCCTTGCCCAGGCCAGCGTCGAGGCGTCCGTACAGGGTCACGTTGGACTGGGCCGAGGCGATGCACGCAACGGAGCTGAGAACAGCCAGGGCGATCAGGGATTTATTCATGGAGTCATTCCGGTAGTTGTTGAAAAGGCAAGCGCGTCGGCGCCTCGCAAGGAGGACCCGACGGCTTGCCGCTATTGCAACAACCCGATGTGACAGCCTAACTACAAGACCCTGCAGAACGCGGGGCGCTTGTCGGCAGAAATCAGAGCACGGCCAGCGCCGCCCGCAGCTCCGACACGCTCAGGATCTCGCTCATCACCACCGGTGTGCGGCCAGGCGCCACGAGCACGTACACCGGCACGCCGTTGCGGCCCAGGTCGGCCAGGGCGGCGGTAATGGCAGGGTCGCGCCGCGTCCAGTCGGCGCGCAACAGGGTCACGCCCTTGGCCGCAAAGTCGGCCAGTACCTGCGCATCGGCCAGTGCATTGCGCTTGTTGTACTGGCAGGTGATGCACCAGGCGGCAGTGAAGTCGATGAACACCGGCTTGCCTGCCGCCGTCAGGTCCTGTACCTGCTGGGCCGACCAGGGCTGCCAGTCGGCGCCGGCAGCGGCCTGCCCCGTGGCAGGTACCGCTGCCAGGGCAGGGCGGGTGATGTGCGGCCCGATACTGCCCGCCAGCCAGGCGGTCAAGGCCAGCAGCACCGTGGCCAGCACCGTCCGGCTGCGCCCGCGCAGCGTCAGCGCCCACACCAGGCTGCTGCCTGCCACCAGCAGCGCCAGCAGCGCGCCTGCGCCGTCGATGCCGCTTTGCTGGCCCAGCACCCACACCAGCCACACCACCGTGGCAAACATGGGGAAGGCCATGGCGCGACGGAACGTGTCCATCCAGGCGCCGGGGCGCGGCAGCCAGCCCGCCACCGCAGGCACCCAGGCTGCCAGCAGGTAAGGCAGGGCCATGCCCACGCCCAATGCGCCAAACACAGCCAGCGCCTGCAGTGCGGGCAGGCCCACGGCAAACCCCAGCGCCGCCCCCATGAAGGGCGCGGTGCAGGGCGAGGCAATCGCCACAGCCAGCATGCCGGTGAGGAAAGCGTCGGCCGCCGGATGGCGCGCCTGCAGCGTGGCCACGCGGCTGGGCAGGAACTGGCCGAACTCGAACAGGCCTGCCAGGTTCAGCCCGATGAGGGTGAACAGGCCTGCCAGCAGCGCCACCACGGCAGGCGACTGGAGCTGAAAGCCCCAGCCCAGTTGCTCACCCGCCGCGCGCAGCGCCAGCAGCAGTCCGCCCAGCGCCAGGAAAGACAGCACCACGCCAGCGGTGTAGGCCAGGCCACCCACGCGCTGGGCGGGCAGGTGGTTGCCGTGGCGGGCAAAGCCCATGACCTTGATGGCCAGGACCGGGAATACGCAGGGCATGAGGTTGAGCAGCATGCCGCCCAGCAAGCCCCCCAACAGGGCGAACCAGAAGCTGCCACCCGCGGGCGCTGGAGCGCCGCCGGGAGGCTGCGCCGCCGCCTGGTTGGCTTGCAGCGCCGCCGCCAGTGCGGGCGAGACCTCGGCGGTGGTGGCGCTCGCCCAGGCGCCCTCGATGGCTGCGACGGTGTGCCAGCCCTGCGGACTGCCGGAATCCTGGGCGGCCGATGGCTGCGCAGGGGCCAGCACCAGGGGCAGTTGGGTGGGCGCCTTGCCGCGCTCGGGCGACAGCGGCAGGCTGGCCGTCCAGGTGTTGCCTTCCCAGGCCTGGGTCCAGTCCTTGCCCTCGACGGCCGCCGGGATCAGAACGGCAGGCGTTTCCGGGAACACCTCCAGCTTCTGTCCGCGCAGTGCCTCGGGCAGGCCTTGCACGCTGAGTTTGAGGCGTTCGCCCTCCACGCGCACTTGGCTGCTGCCCTGCAGCGGCACGGGCTGCGCGGCCTGGGCCTGCGCGAACGCAGCGGCATGCATGGCGGTGGTGCCCTGGATGGGGAGGTCCAGCACCAACCGACCTTCTTCGGGGATGCACTCGACGCGGCAGGCCAGCCAGGTGGCGTGCAACCCGATGCGCACCGTGCCCATACCGCCAGGGGCGGGCGGCAGTTCCTGGGGCATCTTCAGCGGAGCCACCAGCAGCACTTCACCGTCATAGCCGTAATTGGCCAGTCGGCCGATGCGGAACAGGCGCGGAACGGGCCAGGCGATCTCGCCCGCGTCCATGCCGGGGGGCAGCTCCCAGCGCAGTTCGGTGGGCAGGCCGGAGTCGCCGGGGTTCTTCCAGTAGGTGTGCCAGTCCTTCTGGTGCGCAATGCGCAGGCCCAGCCACGCCAGTTTGCCCGGCCCCAGGCCCTCGGGCGCGTGGGCAATGAGTTCGGCCCGCACCTGCGGGCTGCTGACCACGCTGCCCGTGGCGGCGGCCGGTTTGTTGCTGAATTGGGCGTTTGCGCTCGTCCATCCTGCGGCAGCAGCTATGAAAACAAGAGCAGTGAGACAACGGTGAAGGCTGAAGCGGGACATGGTCGTCCTGTGGGAGCGCAGCGGCGCGCTTTGGTTCCGGGGCTGAACGCGGGGGTAGGCGCCCGCCGCTCAGGCCGTATTGTCGGTCAGCGGCCGCCGCGAGCGAGAACAAGTGCGAAGCCTTACCATGCGCGGCATGAAACGACGCACCCTTTTGCAGGCGCCGCTGGCGCTGACGCCCCTGGCGGCATGGGCCGACTTGCCCAAAGTGGACAACCTGGCAGATGCCCTGCGTTGGCTTGACCGCGTGGCGGCCGCCAAGGGCGCACGCACCACCGGCGCCTGGCCCCTGCCGGCCGTGCTGGAGCACCTGGCGCAGAGCATCGAGATGAGCCTGGACGGCTATCCCCAGCCGCGCAGTGCGCTGTTCCAGAACACCCTGGGCGCGGCGGCCTTCGCCGTCTTCCAGTGGCGCGGCCGCATGAGCCACGGGCTGGACGAACCCATCCCCGGTGCGCCCCCACTGGCGCTGCCCGGTGACCTGACCGCCTCAGTGGCACGGCTGCGCGCGGCCATTGCGCGCTTCGATGGGCACAGCGGAGCGCTGGCGCCGCACTTTGCCTACGGCCGGTTGGACAAGGCGCAGTACGCCCGGGCGCACGCCTTCCACATTGCCAACCACCAGGACGAGATCGTTCTGCCCGCCTGATGGCGACCGACCCTGCCGTTGCAAACACCCCCCCGTCCCACGTGCAGCGCGCCTGGGCCGGACTGCTGCGCCACGCCGGGGCCGGGCTGCTGGTGCTCACCGTGGGCCTGGCCGTGCTGGCCTGGAGCACCTGGCAACTGCGCTGCGAGAGCTTTGGCTGCACCTTCGTGGGCGTGATCTGGGTGGTGCTGGCCGGGCTGTGGGCCGTGGTGCTGGTGATGGCGCTCGCATTCGGCGCGGCCCAGCGGCGCCGGGGGGTGGGCACCCGCTCCACTGCCTGGGCGCTGGGCCTGCTGCTGGCGCTGGGCGCGGGGCACTTGCTGTACTGGCTGCTGCACTGAACTACCATGGCGGGCATGACCGCAGCCGCCTTCTCCCTGCCCTCGCGCTTCTGGGCCGAGCTCACCACGCGCGATTTCGCACAACTGCAGGCCAGCCCCCTGGCCGCGCAGACCGTGGCCGTGCTGCCCGTGGCCGCCATCGAGCAGCACGGGCCGCATTTGCCGCTGAGTGTCGATGCCACGCTGCTCCAAGGCGTGATCGATGCGGCCCTGCCCCTGTTGCCCGAGCCCTTGCCGGCGTTGTTCCTGCCGCCGCAGGTGGTGGGCCTGAGCACGGAGCACCTGGCCTACCCCGGCACGCTGTCGCTGTCGCCCGCCACGGTGATCGCGCTGTGGACCGAGATCGGCGCCTGCGTGGCGCGCGCTGGGGTGAAGCGGCTGTTGCTGCTCAACGGCCACGGAGGCAACGTGGCGGTGATGGACATCGTGGCGCGTGAGCTGCGCCAGCACCACGGCCTGCTGGTGTACAGCAGCAGTTGGTTCAGCCTGCCCCAGCCGCCCGAGGTGCAGGCCTTGTTCAGCGCCGAGGAGCAGCGCTTTGGCATCCACGGCGGGGCGGTGGAAACCTCGATGATGCTGCACCTGGCACCCGCCACGGTGCGCATGGAGCACGCAGCACAGTGGCGCTCCAGCTCACAGGACCGGGCTGCGCAGCATGCAATGTTGGGCGACGGCAAGAGCGCCAAGATGGGCTGGGCCATGCAGGACTACCACCCCGCAGGAGCCGTGGGCGATGCCCGTGCAGCCAGCGCCGACAAGGGCCGCGCCCTGGTCTTGGCGGCGGCGCAGGCGCTGGCCCAGTTGCTGCAAGAGCTGCACGCGCTGCCCGCGCAGACCCTGGCCCCCGCGCCTGGGTGATCTCATCGCCCTGCGGGCACGGCTGTCACTGGTGGGTGCCTTGGCTCACCAGCGCATACCCCACGCCGCGCAAGGTGCAGATGCGTTGGCTGCCCAGTTTTTGGCGCAGGCCGTGGATCTGGTACTCGATGGCGCCATCGCTGAGCGTCTCCCCCAGCCCCCACACTCTGTCCATCAGGGTCTCGCGGGACACCGCACGGCCCCGTGCCAGGGCCAGTTCCCGCAGGATGGCGGCTTCGCGCGGCGTCAGCGCAATGGTCTGGTCGGCAATGCTCACCTGCGCGGTGACTTCGTCCAGACACAGATCGCCCACCTGCCAGCGCTGCTGGGTGTGGCCGCCGCTGCGGCGAATGAGGGCCTGGACGCGTGCGATCAGCTCCTCGGTGGCAAAGGGCTTGATGACGTAGTCGTCGGCACCGCTGCGCAATGCTTTAAGGCGGTCGGCCAGCGCGTCCCGTGCCGTCATCACCAGCACCGGGGTTTGGATGCGCGCGCTGCGCCACTCGGTCAGCAGCAGTTGGCCGTCCCCGTCGGGCAGCGTCAGATCCAGCAAAATGCAATGTAGGTTGCCCTGCGCCGCGTGGCTGCGGGCCTGTTGCGCATGGCGCACCCAGACCGTGGGCCAATGGGTGGCCTGCAGGGATTGCTGCAGCGCGCGTCCCAGGTCCAGGTCGTCTTCAACGAGCAAGATGGCCATGGTTATTCAAGGGAATTCGGATGCAAAAGCGGGCACCGCCCAGCGCGGGGCTGGCGTCCAGGGCCACGCTGCCGTGGTGCGCTGCGGCCACGCGCTCCACAATGGCCAGCCCCAGACCGCAGCCGCTGATGCCGTCGCTGTGCGGGCCTCTTTCAAAGCGCTGGAACACCCGCACACGGTCCTGCGCGGCAATGCCAGGCCCGCTGTCTTCCACCGCAATCAGGGCCTGCGGTGGTTCTGCCGCCAGGCGCACGCGCACCTGCGATCCCGGTGGGGTGTAGCGCAGCGCGTTGTCCACCAGGTTGTCCAGTGCTGCGGCCAGGGCGGGCGCGTCTGCGGGTGCCCACAGCTCGGTGGGTGCGTCCAGATCCAGCGTGTGTTGCGAAAGGGCCGTGCGCGAGGCCTGCATGGCAAGGGTGTCGCGCAGCAAGGCGGCCAGGTCGGTCCGGTGCAGGGCGGTAGCCTGTGGGCCCAGGGTGACCGTGTGGTCCAGGCGTGCCAGGGTGAGCAGCTTGTCCAGCACATTGGCAGCGCGTTCGACGCCGCCTTGCAGGGCTTGCAGGGCGGCAGCGCGCTGCCCAGCGGACGATGCCATGGTCAAGGCATGCGCCTGTGCGTTGATGGCTGCCAGCGGGGTGCGCAGCTCGTGGGCTGCGTCGGCAAAGAAGCCATGCTCTGCGGCGCGCAGCGAGCGCACCCGGGCCAGCAGCGCATTGAGGGCGTGCACCATGGGCGCGAGTTCGACGTGGGGTGGGGCGTTTGCCAGCTCGGTGGTCTCTTGCGGGTCGCGCTGCGACAACTGGCGTGCCAGTTGCGCCAGCGGTTGGAGCCCCAGCCGCATGGCCAGCCACAGCGCCGCAAAAACGGTGGCAACGATCACCATGGTCGTGGGCAGCATGCCCTTGAACGTCCGGTCCAGCAGCCGCGTGGTGACCTGGCTGGACTGGGCGAACACGGCATAGAGCTGCTGCGCAGGGTCCCAGGCGGCCAGCAGGATCCAGCCCGGGTGCTCTGACCGCTCGCTCGTGGACAGGCTGCCGGGTGGGAAGTCCGGCAGGCTGTCCCGGTTGGCGGAGCGTGCGAGCAAGCGGCCGTCTTTGTGCCACACCTGCCAACCCAGTTCGTCCGGCGAGATCGCAGTGTCCGCCGTTTCCAGGTGCAGGGCGGTGATGTGCTCTGCCGCCGCAGCGATGCCATCGGGCGTGGGGTTCAGGCTGCTGGTGCGCGCCAGGGCCTGGGCCAGCAGCTTGAGGTCGGTGTCCAACCCCCCATTGCCGCGCGCGAGCAGCAGCATGAGGGTCAGCGACAGCAGCACCGCCAGCAGCGCGCCAAACACCAGCAACTGCACGCCCAGCAGCCGCTTGAACAGGGACGGGCGCAGCAAGGCGCTGCCCTGCAGGCGCGCGCAGGCAGCCCATGCCTGGGTCCGCAGGGAACCATGGCGCGGTGGCTGGGGCGCAGGGGTGGTCATGCGGTGCATTGTGTCGCACGGTGTGCGCTGCGGCAGGGGTCAGCGGCGGTAGTGCCGGCGCATGCCTTCCATCAGCGCGATCAAAGCGGTGCTCACCCACGGGCTGCCGCCGCCTTCGGCGCAATTGGCCCAGAGGTGGCCGCCGCCCAGGCCATCCCAGTCCACCCACGCCAGCGACTGGAATCCCAAGGTGCTGCCGTCATGGACCAGCATGGGCGTGGCCACGCGTTTGCGGGCGATCCAGCCCATGAGGTACTCCTCGTCCTGGGCTGCGCGCAGGGCGCCCAGATAGCTGGCGGGCAAGGGGGTGGGCTGGCCCGCCATGGCGCGCATGTGCCATTGCAGCCACAGGCCATAGTCGGCTGCGCTGAGGTGCAGCGAGGTTCCCGCAGGCGCCATCAGACGCGTGAGGATGTCGGCCAGCGGGTCGGACGGCTGGTGGACGCTCAGTTTTCCGGGGCTGCCGAAATGGCCGGCCACCGGCAGGCTGTCGCCAGTGAAGGGGTCGCGCCAGGGGTGCTGCATGCCCAGGGGGCGTGCCAGCTGCGTGGTGAACAGGTCTTCGTAGCGCTGGCCCGTATGGGCCTCCACAATGGCGCCCACCACCGTGTATCCGGCGTTGGAATAGGCATAGTCAACGCCGGGCCGGATCCCGGCCAGGGGCGCCTGGGCCAGCACCCAGCGCGCGAACAACTGGCGCTGCGCAGCCACGTTGTCAGGGATGTCCTCCCCGAAACTGTTTTCCAGGGCCTCGACATCGGCGCCGCTCTGGAACGCCATCAAGCCGCTGCGGTGCGCCAGCAATTGGCGCAAGGTGACGCTGCGGTACACCGGCCGCATGTCTGCCGCCAGCGCAGGCAGCATCTGCTCCAGCGTGGACTCCCAGCGCAGGCGGCCGCTGTCCACCAGGCGCGCGGCCAGTGCGGCCGTCATGGCCTTGGTGGTGGAGCCAATGGCAAACGGATCGCTGGCCTGCACGCTGCTGGCCTGGCCCAGGCGCCGAACCCCCGCCGTGCCCAGCTGTGGGGGCTGCGAGGCTGTGCCTTCAAAGTACTGGCACAGCGCGCCGACGATGCCTTGGGCCACCGCCGCCTTGGCGGCCTCTTGGGCGCTGATGTCTGCGGGGCCAGAGGGCGGGTCGTCGTCACCGCCGCCACAGCCGGTCAGCAGGCCACCCAGGCACGCGGGTGCAACGCCCAGCGCCGCCAGAAACCTGCGCCGATGAAGGGAAGTACGGGGAGAACGGGGAACAAGATCGAGCATGAAAAGCGCCTCCAAACGATGGTGGCGCCATGGTCGGCCCGCAAGCTTTGGATTGGCTTTGGACGCTGCCGCCCAGGTGGCGGACGGCTCGATGCTCCGGTTTCAGGCGTGGGTGACCAACGAGGCATGCTCCGCAGCATGCAGGTGCGGCAGGGTGTTGAAGGTTTGCAACATCAGCCGCTTGGGGCTCACGCTGAACTCGGTGACGGCGCTGTTGCGGATGCGCATGTTCAGTGCAATGGTCACCTCGGGCGCGGTGCCCAGCACTTCACCCACGGCGGTGGAGATGGGGCCGCCGCTGCTGACCAGCAGCACGTTCTGGTCAGCGTGGTCGCGGCGCACCTGGTCGAGCACGCGGCGCACACCGAGTGAGAAGTCCTCCCAGCTCGGCATGCCCTGGGGGCTGATGACGCCGGCCATCCACTGCGCAATGGCGTCGCACAGCAGGCGGAAGTGGTGGCGGTACAGCTCGGGCGTATTGGGTTTTTGCAGCGGCTCGGTATGGATGGCGCGGATCAGCGCCAGGCTGTCGTATTCGTCCAGGCTGGGCAACACCTGCGGCGCAGGCAGGCCGGGCAGACCCTGGGCGATGCCGTCCAGGGTTTGCGCATGGCGGCGCAGCGTGCCCATGAGCACGGTGTCAAAGCGCTGGCCGTGCGCAAGCCAGTGCGCGCCCAGGCGCTGCGCTTGCTGCAGACCCAAGGGGCTGAGTTGGTCGTAGTCGTCTGCGCCAAACGAGGCCTGGCCGTGGCGCACGAGGTAGAGCGTTCCCATGGGGCGCGATTGTGGCGGCGCAGGTGGCTGCCGCCTTGTCACGCAAGCGACGGGGGCGCGGCATTGCCTTACCGCGACAACACTTCGCTGAACACGGGCGCATCCACATTGCCCCCCGTGAGTGCCAGGCCCACGCACTGCCCGCGCAGGCTACCTTGCTCCTGCAGCGCGGCGGCCAGGGCGGCGGCGCCTGCGCCTTCGGCAACGTTGTGTGTGTCGGTGAACAGGGCGCGCATGGCGGCGGCCACTTCGGTGTCGCTGACCTGCACCACATGGTCCAGGTGCGGGATCAGCATGTCCAGCGCCGCCTGGTCGGCCACGCGGCAGGCCATGCCATCGGCCAGTTGCGTGGTCACCGGTGCTTCGATCACCCGGCCTGCGGCGATGGAGTCGGCGTAGGTGGTGGCGTGGCGGCTCACCACGCCCACGATGCGCACGCCGTGGCCCAGCGCACGCTTGGCGGCAATGGCTGAGCAGGCGCCCGAGCCCTGGCCGATGGGGACATAGACCACATCGAGTTGCGGTACGGCGCGCAGGAATTCCCACCAGTAGGTGGCCACGCCGCGCAGCAGGTCGGGGTGGAAGCTGGGCACCATGTGCGCGCCGCGCTCCTGGGCCAGGTGCAGGGCGTGCTCGCGCGCTTCCTGGAAGTCATCGCCATGCTCGACGAGCGTGACGCCCAGTGCGCGCATGGCAGCGTTCTTCTCCAGCGAGTTGCCGCGCGGCACGACGATGGTGCAGGCCACGCCATGGCGGCGCGCGGCCCAGCCCATGCTCTGGCCGTGGTTGCCGCGTGTGGCGCTGATGACCTCGCGTGGCAGCGGGCCGCGGCGCGCGAGCTGGTCGAAATAGGTCAGGCCGCCTCGGATCTTGAAGGCACCCACGGGTGTGTGGTTCTCGTGCTTGAGCCAGCACTCGGTGCCCAGGCGTTCGCTCAGCAGGCCCCAGCGGTACTGGGGCGTGGGGGGGAAGTCGCGGTACACCACTGTGGCGGCGGCTTCGATGTCGGCAAGGGATGGGAGCAGGTGGGTCATGGGGGGCATCAAGAGGTCAGGGTCACCAGGCCATGCGGCGTGGCCAGCGTGGCGCGCAGACAGGGCTGCGCAGCGGCTTGCACGGCCGCCTGCCCGTCCAGGCCCATGGCCTGGCAGGCTGCAGTCAGGGTGGGGGCCTGGGGGTGACGTAGTTCCAGCGACTGCAGGCGTACGCTGCTTTCGGGCAGGGCATCGCAGGGGTGCTGTGCGCCCCATTCGATGAGCGTGGGCAGGCAACCGTCCAGCAGGCGTTGGCCGTCCGGGCGCACGGTGATGCGCCATTGCAGCAGGCCCTGGGGCGTGGCGCGGCTGGCGCTGAGGATCTCGCCGCGCTCCAGGCCTTGCGCGGCCAGTGCAGCGCAGGCGGCTGCCGCATCGGGCACGGCGGCCACCCAGTGGATCAGCCGGGGGCCGTGCTGTGCCACCTGGGCTTGCAGGGCCTTGCAATCCATATCAAACCAGCGCTTTGCGCCCGTGGGTATTGCGGGAGTAGCTATTGGATTGATAGCAATAATCTCCAGGTAGGCGCGCGGGTGTGCCGGGCCGCTGAGCTGCAACAGCCGGTTGTGCGTGCCCATGAGCGGGTGCTCGCCCCCGGCGGCCGGGGCCACGCCCAGCGTGTGCTCGCACCAGGCGGCGCCACTGGCCAGGTCGGTGGCCAGCACCACCAGGTGGTCCACGCAGGGTGCGCGGGGGATCACAGGCGGACTTCGCCGCGCATGCAGGTGACGGCCTGGCCGCCAACCCAGGTCTGGGCGCCTTCCTGGTCCACATGCACGCGCCCGGCGCGGCCCAGGGCTGTGCCCTGGCTGACCACGTAGCTGCGGGGTGCCAGGTGGGCAGGGATGAGCCACTGCGCCAGTGCGGCGTTCAGGCTGCCGGTGACCGGGTCCTCGGCCAGGCCGTGGTTGCCGGGGAAGAAGGCGCGCACTTCAAAGGCGCAGCCGTCGGCGGCCTGGCGTGCGGCGCTGCGCGGGCCCACCACGCCGATGGACAGCCCGCCCAGCGTGGCGGGGTCGGGCCGCAAGCCCAGCACCTGCTCGGCAGAGCGCAGCAGCACGGCGCGCCAGTGCGGGCCGTTGTGGCACCAGGCGTGGTGCACGATGTCGCTGCGCGCCACCCCCAGGCCGCGTGCAATGCGTTCCACATCCACCTCGTCCAGGGGGCCGCTCTGGATCAGCGGTGGCGCGGCAAAGGCCAGGCGCTCGCCGTCCTGGCGCAGCGTGACCAGGCCCACGCCGCATTCCTGCACGACGCGACCAGGCGTGCGCGGTTGCCCACCCGCCTGCAGCCAGGCATGGCAGGTGCCCAGCGTGGGGTGGCCCGCAAAGGGCAACTCGGCGCCGGGGCAGAAGATGCGCACGCGGTAGTCGGCCCCGGCGGCGCGGCCCTCGGGCGTGGGCGGCAGCACAAAGGTGGCTTCGGACAGGTTGGTCCAGTTGGTGAACTGCTGCATGGCCTCGGTGGCCAAACCTTCTGCGTCCAGCACCACCGCCAGGGGGTTGCCCAGGTAGGGGGTGGCGGTAAAGACATCGACTTGCTGGAACGGGCGCTGGCGCATGGAGGCTCCTGTGGCAATAGGGGGGGAAAGACGTCAGATTGTGAACACGTTCTCAGAGCAGGGCCGTGCCCTGGATGCAGGTCACACTCTGGCCCCCCACCCAGACCTGGCCTTGCTCGTCCTGACGGATGTGCACGCGCCCGGCGCGGCCCAGGCGTTCGCCCTGGGCCACCAGGTAGCGCTGCGGCGCCAGCCCTTCGGCAATGAGCCACTGCGCCAGGCTGCCGTTGAGGCTGCCGGTGACCGGGTCTTCGGGGTTGCCCATGGGCGCGGCAAAGGCGCGCACGGTCACACCGGGGCGGCTGGTGTCGCTGGCGCTGGGGGCCACGTGCACCACGCCCACGTCCTGGCCCAGGTCCTTGAGGCGGGCATGGTCGGGTTGCAGGCCCAGCACCAGTTCGGCGCTGGGCAGCAGCAGTGCCAGCCAGCGCGGTCCGTTGTCCAGCACCTGGGCTGCCAGCACCTGCTGGGGCCGCAGGCCCAGCGCGCCGGTCACCAGCGCCAGCAGCGCGGGGTTGGGGGCGCTGCGTTGCATGGGGGGCGCAGCAAAGGCCAGCAGCCCATCGCTTTGCTCGATGCGCACGAGGCCGCCCGCACATTCCTGCACGATGGAGCCCGGCACGCGCGGGGAGCCACCGGCTTTCAGCCAGGCATGGCAACTGCCCAGTGTCGGGTGGCCGGCAAAGGACAGCTCGCCGCCCGGGCTGAAGATGCGCACGCGGTAGTCGGCCCCAGCGGCCAGGCCCGCCTCGGTGGGCGGGAGCAGGTAGGTGGTTTCCGACAGGTTGGCCCAGGTGGCAAAACGCTGCATGTCGGCGTCGCTCAGGCCCTGGGCGTCCAGCACCACGGCCAGCGGGTTGCCGTCGCCCGGGCGCTGGCTGAAAACGTCGATCTGCTGAAAGGCGCGTTCGGGCATGGGCGTGGCTCCTGGGCTGGCGGTGAGTGGCGTGGGTCGGTCAGGCCAGCTGGGCGGCGCGGATGGTGGCGGCCAGTGCGGCAATGCCGGTGTCGATCTGGGCGGCGCTGGCCGTCACGAAGGACAGGCGCAGCGTGCGCGCGTCCGCCTGGTCGGCATAGAAGGCGGCACCGGGCACAAAGGCCACGTTGCGCTCCACGGCCTGGGGCAGCAGTGCGGTGGCGTCCAGGCCTTCGGGCAGGCGCAGCCACAGGAACATGCCGCCCTGCGGGCTGTTCCAGTGCACGCCCAGGCCGGCCATCTCGCGCTCCAGCGCGGCCAGCATGGCGTCGCGCTGCTGCTTGTAAAGCGCGCGGATGGTGGGCACATGGCGGTCGAGGAAGCCGCCCTTGAGCACCTCGGCCACCATGCGCTGGTTGAAGCCGGGGGTGTGCAGGTCGGCCGCCTGCTTGGCCTGCAGCAGTTTGGGGAACACCGCCTTGGGCGCGACCACATAGCCCAGGCGCAGGCCCGGTGCCAGCACCTTGGAGAACGAGCCCAGGTAGATGCAGCCCTCGGGGTTGCGCGCCGTCAGCGGGCGCGGCGGCGGGTTGTCGAACCACAGGTCGCCGTAGGGGTTGTCCTCGATCAGCGGCAGGTCCAGTGCGGCGGCCTTCTCCACCAGCGCGGCGCGGCGCGCTTCGCTCATGGTGCGGCCTGTGGGGTTCTGGAAGTTGGGCAGCACGTACAGGAAGCGCGCCTTGTCGGCGCCGCTGCCCACCTTGGCGGGCAGCTCGTCCACGACCACGCCTTCATCGTCGCTGGCCACAGCGGCCACCTGAGGCTCCATGGGCGTGAAGGCCTGCAGCGCGCCCAGGTAGGTGGGTGTTTCCACCAGCACGCGGCTGCCGGTGTCGATCAGCACCTTGGCCACCAGGTCCAGGCCTTGTTGCGATCCGGTGGTGATCAGCACCTGGGCAGGGTCCACGTCCCAGGGCAGTTGTTCGGCAATGGCCTCGCGCAGCGGGCCGTAGCCCTCGCTGGCGGCGTACTGCAGTGCGCTGGCGCCGTCGTGGCCCAGCACCACTTCGCAGGCCTTGGCAAAGGCATCGACCGGGAAGGTCTTGGGCGAGGGCAGGCCGCCAGCCAGGCTGATGATGCCGGGCTTTTCGGTGACCTTGAGGATCTCGCGGATCACCGAGGGGTTCATCTTGGCGGCCCGAGCGGCCAGGGTCCAGTGGGTCATTGCAATCATCTCCAGTTGAGGGTGCGCTGAGGGTGGGCGCAGGTTCGAATTTGCGGCCATTGTGTAGCCGACCTGCAAGCTTAACCTTGGCGCGGAAAAATAGGATTCAGGGTTTGCCACGCACGGGCATGCGCCTTCCTGCCAAAACGGTAGCCATCACTGCCAGGCCGAAGCCCAGGCTCACAGCGTCCAGGCGCTCACCCAGCAGCGGCACGGCAAACAGCATGCCCAGGAAGGGCTGCACCAGTTGCACCTGGCTCACGCGCACCGTGCCGCCCAGCGCCAGGCCGCGGTACCAGGCGAAAAAGCCCAGCCACATCGAGAATACCGCCACGTAGCCGAACGCGGCCCAGGCCGAGGCGGGCACGGGCGCTGCGGGCCAGGACAGCAGCCCCAGCGGCAGCGTGGCGGGCAGCGAGATCACCAGCGCCCAGCAGATCACCGTGTCGGCACGCAGGTGCTGCGACAGGCGTGCGCCGTAGCCATAGCCCACGGCGGCGCACAGCACGGCGCCCAGCAGCAGCAGGTCGGCCGGGTGCAGCGCCAGCCCTGCCGTGCCCGAACGCAGCAGTGCAAAACCCACCACCAGTGCCGCGCCCAGCAGCGCGCAGGCCCAGAAGCCCCCCGAGGGGCGCTGGCGGTGCAGCAGTGCGCCCACGGCGGCGGTGGCCAGCGGCAACGCGCCCACGATCACGCTGGCATGCACGGCGCCCACATGGCGCATGGCGATGGAGCTGAGCAACGGAAACCCGAACACCACACCCAACGCGGTGAGGGCCAGCGGCCCCCAGTCGGCCCGGCGCGGCAAGGGGGCACGCTGCGCGATGAGCAGCAACGCGGACAGCACCCCGGCCACCGCAGCACGCCCCATGGCGATGAACAGGCCCGACATCAACGGCGCCTCGGGCGTGCCCACGGCCAGGCGCGTCATGGGCAGTGTGAGGGCGAAGATCGCCACGCCCAGCAGGCCCAGGGCCAGGCCCCGGGTTTCTTGTCGGTGCAGGCTGTAGGCCTGGGCAGGGCCAGGGCGCAGGGCGCAGGGGGGCGCTGGCGGGGGGCGAGGTGCGCATGGCGGGCTCCGGGCGGTGGTGGGGTGGACGGGTCAGGCGGTCGTCATCCAGGCGGCGGTGGCGGTCAGCACGCCGGCCATGGCGCGGTTGAACCACAGCAGGCGCCGACCCTGGGCCAGCCACTGGCGCAGCAGCGCACCGGTGGCTGCATAGGCCAGGTTGCTGAAAAATGCGAACAGCAGCATCACCGGCAGCACCACGGCCAGGCGCTGCAGCGCGTCGGGGCGCCCGGCGATCCAGCCCGCCACGATGGTCAGCGCCAGCAGCCAGGCCTTGATGTTCACGAACTGCAGCAGCGTGCCCTGCCAGAAGCCCACGTCCAGGCGCGCGCTGTCGGCAGCGGCCAGACTTGCCGTCTGGCTCAGTTTCCAGGCCAGCCACAGCAGGTAGCCAATGCCCACGGCCTTGATCGCCAGGCGCAGCATGGGCGCTGCCAGCACCAGCGCACCCACCCCGCCTGCGCACAGCAGCAGCAACGCAGACCAGCCCACGGGCACGGCGCAGACAAAGCGCATGGCGTGCGGCAAGCCCCGGTTGGCCGCCAGTGCGGTGGACAACGTGGTGTTCGGGCCGGGCGAGAAGCTCATGGCCGTGGCGAGCAGCAGCAGGGCGGTGAATTCGGACAAGGGCATGGGTTGTGTCGAACAGTTGCATGCACTGTAGGGCCAATTTCCGCTACAGTTCCAGCACAGTTTTTCTGACAAATCACCGAACTGTGCTGGTGCACAGGGCGGTACAGCTTGCGCCATGCTCATCAAAAGCCCCCACCGCACCCTCACCGACCAGCTCGCCGAGCGCTTTGCCGAACGCATCCGCTCGCGCCTGCTGCCTGCCGGTTCGCGCCTGCCCTCGGTGCGCGACTGCGCGCGCCAGCAGGGTGTGAGCCCCTACACCGTGGTGGCCGCCTACGACCAGTTGCTGGCCCAGGGACTGGTGGAGGCACGGCGTCAGCGTGGCTTCTATGTGCGGGATTTGACACAAAATCGGGCTGCAGGGCAATATGGACAAGCGCAAAATGCTATCAAATCAGTAGCAAATGAGACGGAGCGGCCGGAGCCTTTTCCTCTGCCCTCGGGTTCGCAAATCCATGCCACGGCGCTGATCCGGGGCATGTTCCACCAGGGCTCGGGCAAGCCCCAGCCCGGTGCGGGCGTGCTGCCACCGCAGTGGCTGGAGGAAGCGCGCTTCATGCCGGCCGCGCTGCGCAAGATCACCGCCGGGCGAGCACTGGCCTCGGGTGCGCTGAACTATGGTGAACCCCAGGGCGATGCGGGCCTGCGCCAGGTGCTGGCACGCCGCCTGGCTGATCTCAACATCCCGGTGCACCCCGCGCAGATCATGACCACCGTGGGCGCCACGCAGGCGCTGGACATCGTGAGCCGCACGCTGCTCAAGGCGGGTGATCCGGTGATGGTCGAGGAGCCCGGCTGGTCGGTGGAGTTTGCCCGGCTCGATGCCCTGGGCATGCGCGTGCTGCCCGTGCCGCGCCGCGCCGAGGGCCCCGACCTGGAGGTGATGGCGCGCTACTGCGAGGCCCATGCGCCCAAGTTGTTTGTGAGTGTGAGCGTGCTGCACAACCCGACCAGCTACTGCCTCACGCCCGGCAGCGCGCACCAGGTGCTGCAACTGGCGCAGCGCCACGGCTTTCATATCGTCGAGGACGACACCTACAGCCACATCGCGCCGGAGCACGCCACGCGCCTGTGCGCGCTCGACGGCCTGCAACGCACCATCTACGTGAGTGGTTTTGCCAAGATCCTGGCGCCGAGCTGGCGCGTGGGCTACCTCGCCGCACCCGCCGAGCTGTGCGAGCGGCTGCTCGACACCAAGCTGCTGTCCACATTGACCACCCCCTCGGTGCTGGAGCAGGCCATGGCGCTGTGCATAGACCAGGGCCAGCTGCGCCGCCACGCCGAGCGCATCCGCCTGCGCCTGGCCCAGGCGCGCGAGCGCAGCGTGCGCCTGGCGCTGCAGGCAGGCTGCCGCTTCGTGGCGGAACCTGCGGGCCTGTTCGGCTGGGTGGACACCGGGGTGGACACCGATGCACTCGCTCAGCGCATGCTGGATGAGGGCTATCTGCTCGCCCCTGGGGCGTTGTTCCACTCCAGCCGCCAGCCCAGCACGCTCATGCGCATCAATTTCAGCACCACGCAGGATGCCGCGTTCTGGTCCGTGTTCGAACGCATCCGCGACCAGATGCCTGCGGCATGAAACCCGCGCGGGCAGCCGCGCAAGGGCCGCCTCGCCGCGCCTCAGGCGGGAGTGCCCCTTCGTGTACTTGCCAGGGTCCGCAGCAGGATGCGGTTGATGTCCTCCTGCTCCATCTCGTGGTCCGTGCAGAGCTGGTGGATGGCGCTGGCGTCATCGGTCTCCAGGGCGCGGGCCATTTGCAGGCAAGGGGCGTAGGGGCCGTGGTTCATGACGATGGCGTCAAACACCCGGTCGGACAGGGGAATGCGGTGCAGGATGGTGCCCACCGGTTCGCCCAGCAAATCGTCCAGTTGCGACAGCAGGCCGCACAGGTACACCTCGCTGCGCAGCTCGTGCTGCAGGCCGGGCTCGATGAGTTGCTCCATCAGGCGTGCGCGCAGCACCATGGACTCGCGCACCGGGCGCAGGTCGGCCTCGGTGCTGGCGTGCGGGAGCTGGTCGCCCAGCCACTTGCGGATGGAGCCATAGCCCATCATCACCAGGCCACGGCGCAGCGAGTCGATGCCCGTACGCAAGCCCAGCGAGGCCGAGTTGGTATAGACCATGAAACGGTAGGCCAGCAGCGGGTCTTCGCCCAGGATGCCCTCGAACACGTCGAGCGACTGCTCGGCGTCGATGGCCTTGAGCAGCTTGAGGATGGTGGCATGCGCCGGCTGCATGGGCTGGTGGCGCAGGCTGTAGAGCACGTCCTCCTTGGGCCAGCCAGCCAGGGCCACGGCGCGGTGTTCATCCAGGCAGTGGGACATGAGCGCACGGCTGGCAATGTCTTCGTACATCTGCCCGTCCACCACCGGGCTGGTGCCATGCCCTGGGGGATGGGGTGCACCAGGGCGGGGTGGGGGCGATGCCTGCAGCGCTGCCATGGCTTCTTCGGGTTGCAGGCTCAGCAGGCTGTTGTCGAAGCAGCGGGCCACCTCGGGCTCGGGCAGGCGACCCAGCGGCCCGCGCCACACCAGCCGCAGGCCGCGCTGGTGGGCGGCCTGCACCTGGGCAAACAGGGCCGAATCGCCCAGCCACTGGCCGGGCACCAGAATCCAGGGGCTGCCGCGCGGTGCGTGTTCCAGCAGGTCGCTCAGCAACTGGCGTGACAGCGGCGAGATGAGCAGTGGCGGTGAGCTGGCGGACCACATTTCCTGCACGGTGCGCAGCAGGTGGGGCGCATCCACGCCCACGGCGGCTGCCTCGCGCACGTACAACTGCACACCGGCCAGCGAACGCGCTGCACCCCACAAAGGGCGGTAGCCCAGAACCAGACTGCCAAGGACGGATTGCACTATCAGGAAATGAAGTTGAACAGCGACATCTTCTGAACCATGGAGTAGGACTTGAGCGCTGCCTCGTAACCCACCTGCTGGTTCTGGAAGTCCGAGATGCCCTTGATCATATCCAGATCTTCTGCCCTTGAGCGGTCGCCTTCGAGCTGCGTGGAGCGGGTTTCCTGGTTGCCCGTGATGCGGTCGGCCCGGTTGAGCAGTTCGCCCGCGTAGCCGCGCACTGCCTGCATGCGCTCCAGGCCGCGGTCGATGTTGGCCAGCGCCTGGCCCACGGCCTGCGCTGCGGCATTGCTGTGGGGGGAGCCGCCAATCTCACGCACGGCGGTGTCCATCACGCTGAACACGCTGGAGCTGGGCTCCAGGGTCACGGTGTCGCCGTTGGCGGGCGTGCCCTTGATCTCGAAGCTCAGGCCAGGGATGGTGGTGATGCCAATGGTCACTGGCTTGTCGGCCGGGAAGTCGGGCACGGTCACCGGCGGCAGGCTCACGGCCGTGGTGGTGTTGGTGATGGTGTAGGTGGCGGTGAGCGTGCCCGGTGTGGCCCCTGGTCCCACGCCGCTGAAGACGACCTGGTAGTTGTCGCCCGTCACCAGCGAGGGGTCGGTGGTGGTGATGGCGGTGGTGCCAAACTGCCGATCCGGCGGCGTGGTGCTGATGCTGGCGTGGTACACGCCATCGCGCTGGGGGCGGAACATGAAGGCCGCATCGCCATCGAGCGTGAGCGGGATGGACACGGTGTCTGCGGCCGACTGGCCGGGAAGGCCCTCAAAGCTGTAGTCCGGCGGCGGTGCCAATGGTCCCAGGAAGGGCTGCAGCGCGCTGCCCAGGCTGTTGAACAGGGGCAGTCCGTTGGTGTCCTTGCGGTTGGCCACGTCGATGAACTGGTCGCGCAGGCTTTGGATTTGCTGGGCAATGGTCTTGCGGTCATTGGGGGTCAGCGTGCCGCTGCCCGCCTTGACCATGAGTTCGCGCATTTCCTGCACCAGGTTGACGGCATCGCCCAAAGAGCCTTCGGCCTGGGCGATGGCATTGCGCTGCACTTCCAGTGCGCGCTGCTCGGTCTGGATGCGGGTGATGCGGGTGAGCGCGCGCTCGGCCTGGGCGGCGGCCACCGGGTCGTCGCTGGGGCGCACCACGCGCTTGCCCGAGGTCAGGTTGTCCTGCAGGCCCACCAGGCTGGAATGGCGCTCACCCAGGTTGCGCAGGGCGTTGTCGTACATGTTCGCGGTACCGACGCGCATGAATGTGTTGCTCATGTCAGTGCTCCTTGCGCGGGTCAGCGGCCCATGCTGGAAATCAGGCTGTCAAAGACGTTCTGCGCAATCTGGATCATCTTGGCAGAAGCCTGGTAAGCCTGCTGGTATTGGATCAGACGCGCGGCCTCTTCGTCCAGATTGACGCCGGAGACGGCGGTGCAGTCGCCTTCGAGCTGGGCGGCGATCTTTTCAGACACCTGGGCGGCAAACTGCGCGCTCTGCGTGCGTGTGCCCACCTGCGCCATCAGGCCGGCGTAGCCGTCGGCCAGGGTCGCGTCGTCAAACATCTTCACGTCGCGCAGGCCCAGCAGTGCACTGGCGTTGCCTGCATTGCGCTTGTACCAGTCGCCGTAGGCGGGATTCAGCGCATTGCCGATGACCACGGTGTCCCCCGCCGCCGGGCTGCCGCTGAGCGTGATGGACCAGCCCGTGGGAGGCACGGCCGTGTCGTAGTTGATGGGTTGGCCCGACACGTAGTTGTGCACCACGGCGCCCGTGTCCGAGCGCGTGTAGGTGTTGGGGCCGGTGAAGGTCAGCGTCACCGGCACCGTTGCTCCGGGCGGGTTGGTGAGCGCCTTCAGGCTCGCCATCTTGAGCTGCCCGGTGTTGTTGGGGCCCAGCGTGGCGTTGACCGGGCTGGCCGCCGCCAGGTCGCGCGGCGAATACACCATGGAGTCGATGTTGTTGGCCGCGCCCTGCAGCGAGTTGATGAGGAAGCGATCGCCCGCCACCGGTGCACCGGTGATGGTCAGCGCCAGCCCCTGGTCGGCAAACAGGGCGTTGAGGCTGGTGTAGCCTGGCGGCGGCAGCGCCGGGCCGAATTCAAAGTACTTGCCGTCCGACAGGCGCTGCACGCTGCCTGCGTTGGCGGCCGTGAAGCTGATCTCGTAGTTGGATGCAGCCAGCCGCGTGGGGTCGGACACGGCCAGTCCAATGGTGGCGCCGGAGACATTGGTGCTGGCGCCGCGGGCATCGGCCAGTGCGATGGGGGTGAACAGGTTGCCGCCCACCTGGCCATCCAGCGTCAGGCCCAGCCGGTGCTGGGTGTTCATCGATTCGCTGATCGCGACGGCCATGCGGCCCAGCAGGTTGCGACCCTCGGCCAGGTCGCTGTTGTTGAAGCGCAGCAGGCCCGCCACTTCGCCGCCGCCCAGCATGCCTTCGTTCAGCTCGATGGAGGCGCCCCCAGCGGTATGGAAAACGACCTTCAAATCCCCGCTGCCGGGGTACAGGCTGGCGTTGTCGATGCTGAGGGTGGCGGCCGTGGTGCCCAGCACCAGCGGCTGGCTGGAGGCCACAAACACGCTCATGGTGCCGTCGTCGGCTTCGACCTGTGTGGTCTGCAGGTAGCGGTTGAGGTCGCGGATCAGCGTGTCGCGCTGGTCCAGCAGGTCGTTGGGCGGCTGCCCGGAGCCCTTGGCGCGTGCAATCTGCTCGTTCACCGAAGCCAGGCTTTTGGCAATGGTGTTGATGTCGTTGATCGCGCCGTCCAGTTCGTAGCGTACCGTGGCCTGGATTTCGTCGAGGCGCTCCGCCGCGGTGCGCAAGCGACCTGCGGTTTCGTCGATGCGTGTGAGCACCAGGTTGCGCGCCGACAGGTCCGTGGGCGCGGTGACCACGTCCGAGAAGGCGTTCATCATGTCGTTGATGGCTGCGCCCAGGCCCGCGGTACCACCGGCGAACACGTCCTGCAACTGGTTGAGGCGCGTGGAACGGATCGCATCACCCGCCGACACCGACGCCGCCGAGGCCGCCTGGCGCGTCAGCAGCTCGCTGTGGTTGCGGATGATGGTGTCAACGTTGACCCCCTTGCCGATGTACCCGCCTCCCGTGAACTGGCCCTGCACGGTGGACAGCACCACGCTCTGGCGTGAATAGCCCGGCGTGCTGACGTTGGCAATGTTGTGCCCCGCCGTCTGCAAGGCCACCTGGTTGGCCAGCAGGGCCCGGGCACCGACGTTGAGCAGGCTCATGGTGCTGCCTCCCGGCGATGGGGTTCAAGGTGCCATGGCACTTGCGCCGCCTGCGCCGCATATTGTGGGCGCAGACCAGGCCAGAGCCCCCGCGCAAGGGCCGCCCCGCCGTGCTGGGGGCGTCCTCCTGCCCGCAGCGCGCAGCGCTGCGAGAGCGGGGGGAGGGAGCGTAGCGACATAGGGGGGTGTTCCATATCAAGCCATGGCGCGCAGCGCGCTCTGGATCGCGCCGCTGAGCTTTCTGGCGTACTCGGGATCGGTGGCGTAGCCCGCCTTCTGCAGCGCGGCCGCGTAGGCCACGGCCGAGCCTGTTTTGGCGACGGACTCGGCTTTCTCGTAGCGTGGGCTTTCCTTGATGAGTCGTGCGTAGTCCCGGAACGACTCTTCGTAGGAGTCGTAGGCGCGGAACTTGGCCGTCACCTTGCGTGGTTTGCCATCGATGTACTCGGTGGTGGTCACCTCGGCCACCTTGCCTGTCCAGCCCTTGGTGGCCTTGATGCCGAACAGGTTGAACGAGTCGCTGCCATCGGCCTTCTTGATGGCGCTCTTGCCCCAGCCGGTTTCGTGGCCTGCCTGGCCCAGCATGAAGGCGGCGGGGATGCCGCTCTCCTGCGCCACGCGCTCGGCGGTTCCGCTCAGGTGCTGGACGAAGGCGTCGCGCCCGGCGGGGGCGGGGGTGGTGGTGGTGGTGATTGGGCCGGATGTGGGCGCGTTGTTTTTGAGGGCTCCGCCCAGGCTCAGGGTGGAAGGGGTGGTGGCATGGCTGGCTGCCGCAGGTTCCACGCCCATGGCCTGCGCCAACTGGCGGGCAATGATCTCGGACAGCCCGCCGGGTTGGCCCGACATCTGCACCGAGAGTTGCTGGTCCAGCATGTCCGTGCCCAGGTCGCCATGGGCGCCGTCGAGCAGGCCGGATTTCATGGTGGCCTCGCGCATGCTCTTGATCATCTCGCGCATGAACAGCGACTCGAACTGGCGCGCTGCCTCCTTGGTGGCGGCGGGGTCGTTCTGGGTGGCGTCGCGCTTGAGGTTTTGCAGCGACTGCACGTCCGCCGCCAGCCCTTGGCCAGCGTGCAGGGGGTGCGAGGAGGACAGGGAGAAGGCCATGCTAGATCACCTCCAACTCCGCGTTGAGCGCACCTGCGGCCTTGATGGCCTGCAGAATGGCCAACAGGTCTTGCGGCGTGGCGCCCAGCCCGTTGAGCGCGCGCACCACGTCGGACAACTGCGCCGAAGCTGGCATTTGGATGATGTTGCCCGGGTCCTGGTTGATCTGGATATCGCTTTGCTGTGTGACCACCGTCTGGCCCTGTGACAGCGGTGCGGGCTGGCTGATGACCGGGCGGCTGCTGATGACGATGGACAGGTTGCCGTGCGCAATGGCGCAGGGCCCCAGCGTGACGGCCTGGTTCAGCACCACCGAGCCGGTGCGCGCATTGATCACCACCTTGGCCGAGGGCACCATGGATTCGATGGGCAACTCCTCCAGCTCGGCAATGAAATTGACGCGGGCGTTGGGGTCGTTGGGCGCGCGCACCTGCACCGTGCGTCCGTCCAGGGCCTGGGCACGGCCCTCGCCCATGCGGGCGTTGATGGCCTGCGCCACGCGGCGTGCGGTTTGAAAATCGGATGCGTTGAGCCCGAGCGTGACGCTGTCGCCCTCGTGCAGCGGCGTGGGCACCGAGCGCTCCACCTGCGCCCCTTGCGGAATGCGCCCGGCACTCAGGTGGTTGATCTGCACCTTGCTGCCACCCGAGGACGCGCCCGCGCCACCCACCACCAGGCTGCCTTGCGCCAGGGCGTAGATTTCGCCGTCGGCGCCGCGCAGCGGCGTGGCAATCAACATGCCGCCCTTGAGCGACTTGGCGTTGCCCATGGAGGACACGTTCACATCCACAAACTGGCCCGGTTGCGCAAAGGCGGGCAGTTGCGCCGTCACGATCACGGCCGCCACGTTCTTGAGCTGCAACTGGCCCGTCAAGTTGGGCGGCAGGCTCACGCCCATGTTCTGCAGGTAGTTCTGCAGCGACTGTGTGGTGTAGGGCATCTGCGTGGTCTGGTCGCCCGTGCCGTCCAGCCCCACCACCAGGCCGTAGCCGGTGAGCTGGTTGCTGCGCACGCCCTGCACGGCCGCCACTTCCTTGATGCGCAGCGCCTGGGCGGGCCAGGCAGCGCACAGCGCCAGCACGGCCAGCAGCGGCCAGAGTAGGCGGCGGACGTTCCAGCGGAAGGAGTGGGGCGTGGCTTGCATGGCTTTGATTGTGGGAGCGATGCGGGATTTCTAAAACCCGAAAAGCGGCTCCTTCACCGGCCATTTGGTGCAGTGGCGGGGCTGCTGCCCGCACCCACCTGTTGCCCCAAAAATACAAGCAAAAAATGCCTGCAGCGCTTATTGATCAAGCGCTGCAAGCTATGAAAATGATAGCAAATGAATGCTCAAAACGGCAGAATGGTCATGAAAAAGCGGCCCAGCCAGCCCATGATCTGGGCCTCACTCTGGGCCCCGCGGCCGCGCGACTCCACGCGCACATTGGCCACTTGGGTCGAGTTGACGATGCTGCCGGGCTGCAGCAAGCGCGGGTCCACCGTGCCGGAGAAACGCAGCACGTCCACGTTCTGGTTCACGCCGATCTGCTTTTCACCCGCCACCACCAGGTGGCCGTTGGGCAGCACGTCGATGACGGTCGTCGTGATCGAGCCCTCGAACTTGTTGGCACTCTCGGTGCCGCCTTTGCCGGCAAAGGCATTGCCCGACTTGGCGGCCAGCTTGGTCTTGTCGGTGAAGGTGGAGCCCACGAACGGCAGCGCCGTGATGCCGCCGGACACATCGGAACTGCGGTCCACGGTGGAAGAGGACTTCTGGCTGGCGGTGATGTTCTCGACGATCTGAATCGTCACCATATCGCCCACCATGCGCGCGCGCCGGTCTTCGA
Source organism: Simplicispira sedimenti (assembly GCF_022760965.1). Lineage (NCBI taxonomy): Bacteria > Pseudomonadati > Pseudomonadota > Betaproteobacteria > Burkholderiales > Comamonadaceae > Simplicispira > Simplicispira sedimenti. The sequence goes on along the minus strand of NZ_JAKVIJ010000006.1, from coordinate 18,577 downwards.
ACATGGGGCGGTAGCTGGCCTGCTGGAACAGGCTGCCCGTGGCAGGCTGCGGAGCCATGCGCGGCTGGGTGGTGAGCGCTGGCGGCGTGGTGGGCAGCACGTCCACCGGCGGGGCGGGCGAGAGGCTGGCGCAACCGGCCAGCCAGGCGGCGCACAGCAGGGCGCCCAGGCGCAGGGCAGAGGGGGAGAGCAGGCGTTTCATGGTGTGGCTCCGTGGCGCAAGAGAGGTTCAGAGCTGGCTGAGCTTGGCCAGCATCTGGTCGCTGGTCTGGATGGCTTTGGAATTCATCTCGTAGGCGCGCTGGGTCTGGATCATGTTGACCAGCTCTTCCACCACGTTGATGTTGGACGACTCCAGGAACCCCTGCTTGATGAAGCCCAGCCCGTTGGTGCCGGGCGTGCCCTGTTGCGGCTGGCCCGAGGCGGCCGATTCCTTGAACAGGTTCTGGCCCACGGGCTCCAGGCCCGCGGGGTTGATGAAACTGGACATGGCCAGGCTGCCCAACTGTTGCGGCTGGGTGTTGCCTGCCACGATGGCGGAGACCACGCCGTCCGCGCTGATGCTGATGCTGGTGGCCCCTTGCGGTACGGTAATGCCGTTGGCCACCGGCAGACCGCTGGAGGTGACCACGCGGCCCTGGGCGTCCACCTGGAAGGAGCCATCGCGCGTGTAGCCGATGGTGCCGTCGGGCATGGTGACCTCGAAGAAGCCGTTGCCGTTGATGGCCACGTCCAGGCTGTTCTTGGTTTCCTGCAGCGAACCCTGGGTGAAGTTGCGGCTGGTGGCCACGGTGCGCACGCCCAGGCCCAGGTGCAGGCCGGTGGGCAACTGGTTTTGCTCGGTGGTGTTGGCACCCACCTGGCGTAGGTTCTGGTAGATCAGGTCTTCGAACACCGCGTTGTTGCGCTTGAAGCCCGTGGTCGAGACGTTGGCCAGGTTGTGCGAGATCACGTCCAGCTGTGTTTGCTGGGCAGTCATGCCGGTCTTGGCAATCCAGAGGGAATTCATCATGGCGGTATCTCCTGGCGGGTGGCGCTTAGCCGTTCATGCCCAGCAGTTGGCTGGCCGTTTTGTCGTTGGTTTCTGCGGTTTGCAGCAGTCGCATCTGTTGCTCGAATTGGCGCGAGGCGGCGATCATGCCCACCATGCATTCGACGGCGTTGACGTTCGAGCCTTCCAGCGTGCCGCTGGCCATGCGGGCGTTGGCATCGTTGGGAATGGGCTCGCCTGACGTGGCTCGGAACAGCCCGTCGTCGCCGCGCTTGAGCGGGTCTTCCGGCGTGGGGGTGGCCAGCTTGAGGCGCCCCACGGCCTGCGGCGCCTGCCCGCCGGTGCGTGCCGTCACGGTGCCGTCGCTGCCCAGCGAGACTTCGGCCCCTGGCGGAATGTCGATGGGCGCGCCGCCGTCGGACAGCACGGGCCGACCGGTGGAGGTCAGCAACTGGCCGGTGGCCGACACTTCAAAGGAGCCTGCGCGCGTGTAGGCCTCGGTGCCATCCGCGCCCTGGACCGCAAACCAGGCGTTGCCCATGGCCATGGCGTCCAGGCTGCGGCCTGTGCGCTGGGCCGGGCCGGAAATGTCGCGGTGGCCCGAGGTGGCCTCCAGCGCAAACACCCGGGTACTGGCGCCGTCGCCCTGCAGCGGCACCGAACGGAAGGTGGACATCTCGGCGCGGAACCCCGGCGTGGACGCATTGGCCAGGTTGTGGGACAGCACGGCCTGCCGATGCGCGGCCGCGTTGGCGCCGGTCATGGTGGTGTAGATGATGCGGTCCATGGCGTCGCTTTCTTTTCAGTGGCTTGCCGTGCTGCGCGTCGTCCGCTGCGCCTGAATCTGGCGTGGCCGAAGCGCGGGCCGCCGCGCAAGGGCCGCCCCGCAGCGTTGGCGGCGTCCTCCCTCCCGCGCGAAGCGCGAGAGAAGGGGGGAAGCGGCGCAGCCGCTCAGGGGGTTCATCGCAAATTCACCAGGGTGGACATCACCTGGTCCTGGGTCTTGATGGTTTGCGCATTGGCCTGGTAGGTGCGCTGCGCCGTCATCATGTTGACCAACTCGGCCGTGAGGTCCACGTTGGAGTCTTCCAGCGCACCCGAGCGCAGGGCGCCGAAGTTGCCATCGGTGGGGGTGCCCATGACGGGCTGGCCCGACTCGAAGGTCTCGACCCAGTTGTTGTTGCCCACGGCCATCAGGCCCTGCGGGTTGCGGAAGTTGGCCAGCGCCACCTGGCCTTCGGCACGCGTCATGCCGTTGGAGTAGCGCGCCATGATCATGCCGCTGGCCTCGATGTTGATGCCCGTGAGCTCGCCCGAGGCATAGCCGTCCTGGCTCAGGTCGGACACGGCAAACTTGCTGCCGAACTGGGTCACGTCGTCCAGGTTCACCAGCACGTTGAAGGCCGGCAGGTTGTTGGGGTTGGGTGGCGAAGGGTCCACCGACAGCGTCAGCCCAAAGCCCGTGGCGGGCGCGGGGGCCACGGGGCCCGTGATGGCGCCGTTGTTGTCAAACGTGATGGTGCCCCTGGAGGGTGCCGCAAGGTCGAGCGAGTCGTACACCTCCCACTCGTTGTCCGTGGCTGTCTTCTGGAAGTACAGGGTCACGGGGACGGCCACGCCCTGGCTGTCGAACACATTGATCGAGGTGCCATAGGTGGCACGGGGCGTGGGTGGAATGGCCGGTGTGGGTGGTGGGCCGGGGGTGGCAGGCACGCCGGCGGCGTCGTAGGCGCGCGCATCCAGGTTGAAGGCGGCCGTGACCGTGGTGGTCTGCTTGGCCGCAATCGGCTGGGACGAGGGGAAGTTCAGCGGGCCTGGGACGGTGGCCGTGCGCAGTCCGGTGGCCGGATCGATCGGATAGCCCAGCACCCGCGCGCCACTGTTGGTCTTGAGGTCGCCGTCCTTGTCGAGCTTGAAGTTGCCCGCGCGGGTGTAGGCCGAGGAGCCATCGGGCTGCTGCAGCATGAAAAAGCCGCTGCCGTTGATGGCCACGTCCAGCGTGTTGCCGGTGACCGTGAGGTTGCCTTGCGAGAACTGCTGCGCCACGGCAGCCACCTGCACGCCAATGCCCACGTTGCTGCCGCCCGCGCCGCCGATGGCGGAGGCCACCATGTCGGCGAACTCGGCACGTGAGGCCTTGAAACCGGTGGTATTGGCGTTGGCGATGTTGTGGCCGATCACGTCCAGGTTCTTGCTGGCGGCGTTGAGGCCCGAGAGGCCGTGCTGGAATGCCATGGTGGAAGCTCCTTCGCAGTAATTACAGAATGGCCTTGATGCCGTTGTAGTTGGCGGTGCCGCCGCCTTCGAGTTGCAGGTACAGGGTGCCGTTGTCCATGCTGACGGCGCTGACCTTGTCGCGCATCAGTGCGGTGGACGCCACCGCCGTCTCGCCATTGGCCGCCACCACCTTGAAGCGCAGCGGGGTGGCGCCTTCATAGTCCGAGGTGTCCCAGTCGAAGTTGTAGCGCCCGGCCTTGAGCGGGCCCATTTCCACGGTGCCCACCTGCTTGCCATTGGGGTCCAGCACCTGCACGGTGACCGAGGCGGCAGAGCCGGCCAGGTCGAAGACGCCGCCCGCCTTGTCGGTGGTGCTGTCGATGGCCAGGGTGTTGCCCTCCACCAGCACCTGGCGGCCCACCATGCTGCCGGCCTGCATCAATTGCTGGGCGGCAAACTGGTTCATCATGCCCTTGACGGTGTCGTTGAGCTGCTGGATGCCGGTGACCGTGTTGATCTGCGCGATCTGCGAGGTCATCTGCGCGTTGTCCAGCGGGTTCATCGGGTCCTGGTTGTTGAGCTGCGCAACCAGGAGCTTGAGAAAACGGTCCTGTGACTGGGCAGCGTCCGAGGCGTTGTTGGATTGGGCCGCCGTGGTGGTTCTGCCGGCATCCAGCGCGCTGGTGTCAATGGGGGTCATGAACATGGTGTGTCTCCCGAAATCACTGGCCGATCTGCAGTGTCTTGAGCAGCAGCGACTTGGCCGTGTTCATGACCTCGACGTTGTTCTGGTACGAGCGCGAGGCCGAGATCATGTTGACCATCTCGTCCACGGCATTGACGTTGGAGTGGGTCACGTAGCCTTCCTCGTCGGCAGCCGGGTGGCTGGGGTCGTGCACGCGGCGTCCAGGGGTTTCGCTTTCCTTGACGGCGGATACGCGCACCCCGGCGGCGTTGTCCGGTCCCATGGCCTGGGTTTGGAAAACCACCTGGCGCGCCTTGTAGGCCTTGCCGTCGGGGCCGGCCACGGCATCGACGTTGGCCAGGTTGCTGGCGACCACGTTGAGGCGTTGGGACTGCGCGCTGACCGCGCTGCCCGAGACGTTGAAGATGGAGAACATCGACATGATGAATTTCGCTTTCTGCTGCCATCACTGGCCGGTGATGGCGCTGAGCATGGTCTTGGCCTGGCCGTTGAAGAAGCGCAGCGTGGCCTCGTAGCGCACGGCGTTGTCCACAAAATTGGCGCGTTCTCGGTCCATGTCCACGGTGTTCTGGTCCAGAGAGGGCTGGGTTTGCACCGTGTAGCCGAGCTTGCCGTTCTGGCTGCTGGGCAGGGTGGACGAGAGGGCAAAGTGCCGCGCGTCGGCAGCGGCGGGCGTTCCGCCTGTGGTTGCCAAGGTCTTGGGTTCGGTTCCTGTGGCTGCGCGCAGCGCCTCGCTGAATTTCATGTCCCGGCCCACGTAGCCTGGGGTATCGGCGTTGGCGATGTTGCTGGCAATGACGCGCTGGCGCTCGGCACGCAGCACCAGGGCCTTGCCTTGGAAATCGAGCCGGTTCGTCATCTTGTCTAGCATGGGGACCTCGCACCACGGATTGCACGGCGCCGGAGTGTCCAGTCGGACTTCCGGCATGGGCTGATTATGGAAATGCCCCCACTTTTCTAAAGCCCGAAGAACGTGGTGATGGGTGCGCAATTTGCCGCTTCGTCGGCCCTCATCGGGCCTAAAGTGCTCATCAGTGTTCGAGGCACAGCGCAGACGATGACCGGGCTTCGACGATTCCCCACGTACGGCCGCACTGCGCGGGCCGCGCAAGCCACTGCGGGAGAGCCGCCATGCAACGTTCCATTGTTCCTTTCCAGACCCTCCCGCCGGTGGCGCTGTACCGCCTGGCGGCCCGCGTGCTGTGTCTCATGGCCTTGGCCTTGACGGGAATGCAGGCCCACGCCCAGATGGATTGGAGCCAGGTCGCGCAACGCTGGGCCGACGAAGCCTTGCGCAGCAGCGGGCTGGCCGAAACATCCCCCCTTCGCTTGGAAGTCACCGTCGGTTCGCTGGATCCCCATTTGCGCCTGGCGCCCTGTGCGCGCGCAGAGCCCTATTTGCCCACCGGAGGCCGGCTGTGGGGCCGCACACGCCTGGGGTTGCGTTGTGTGGAGGGTGCCACCCGCTGGAATGTGTTCCTTCCCGTCACGGTCAAGGCCTACGGCCCGGCGTGGGTGCTGGCGGGCAATGTGGCTTCGGGGGCAGTGTTGACGGCTGCCGACGCCGTCCAGGCCGAAGTCGATTGGGCGGCTTCGCACTCCCCCGTGCTCGCCGACCCCGCGCTGTGGGTGGGGCAGGTGGCGGCACAGCCGCTGCAGGCAGGGCAGGCCTTGCGCCAATCCATGGTCAAGGCGCCGCAATTGTTCACCCATGGCGCCCAGGTACGGGTGCAAGCGCAGGGACCCGGCTTTGCCATCACGGCGGCGGGGCAGGCCATGTCTGCCGGGGCCGTGGGCCAAACTGTGCGCGTCAGAATGACTAATGGCAGAATAATTCAGGGTATTGTGCTTGATGATGGGACGATAAGCGCCCAACTTTAGGTGTTTTTTGGGAAATACCGCTAAAGTCTGCGTCCAGCGGGTCGAAAACATTGCTACCGGGCCCTGTGTTGCCAGAGCCCTAGGAGCAAGCGATGAAAATAGGACAAACACCGGAAATGCCGGGCGGTCTCTCGCCCGGTGCGGCGGCCAAGAGCCAAGCCAAGGCCGTGCCAGCTGCCAGCACAGGTGCGGCACCTGCAGGCAGCGCAGCGGCTGCTGCCGCAGTGGCGTCGGCCGGCGTGCCCGTCACGCTGTCCAAGGCGGCCCAGGGTTTGGACAATGCAGCCCGGGTGCAGGGCGATTTTGACGCCGGCAAGGTCAAGGCCGTGCGCGCTGCCATCGAAAACGGCACGTTCAAGGTCGATGCCGAGGTCGTGGCCGACAAAATGCTGGCCAACAGCCAGGAATTCCTCTCGCGCACCAAGATTTGAGCGTTTGGCGGCCCATGGAATGGGTCACGGCGGCAACGCCTTGCAGGGATGCAACCTTCTGTACCACGGAGGCCCTGCTGGCACTACACTCCAGCCCATGACGCCCGAAGCCGCGCTCCAAGCCGTTGAACAGCAACTCGCAAAGATGTCGGCCGCCCTTGTGGCGGCCGATGCTTTGGCGGCGGAGCAATCCAGCGCGCAGCTGCGCAGAGACCTGGACGCCTTGATCCAGGCAAGCCGTGGCTTGCAAGGCCAGCCCTGGCCCGAGGCCTTGCGGCCACGCATGCAGGCGGTGAGCAATCAGCTTGCCATGCAGCGTGAGCAGCTTGCTCGCCTGGGGGCGTTGGTGGATCGGCAGGCCGCTTCCATCCTGCCTCCTGCCGAACCGGCCCCTACCTATGGGCAGGCGGGCTCGGCGGCGCGTATCTACCGCTCCACGACCTGAACGCGGTTGGAGGGTTTCTCTGGTCCAGACACCGCGCGTGTCAGTGGGAGCCATCCTGCCGCAGGCGGCACAGCATGCCGGCAGTCGAGGCGTCCAGCCCCTCGACGTTGCCACTGGCCAAACGCTGTTGCAGGTCGTTGGCCAGCACCTTGCCCAGCTCCACGCCCCACTGGTCAAAACTGTTGATGCCCCACAGGGCGCCGCTCACAAACACCCGGTGCTCTTGCAGAGCGATCAGTGCTCCCAGCGATGTGGGTGTGAGCGCGTCGAGCAACAAAAAGGTGCTGGGGCGGTTGCCCGGGAAATGGCGGTGCCCGCAGTCGCTGGCGCGGCCCAGCATCAATGCCTGGGCTTGCGCCAGGGCGTTGGCCAGCAGCATCTCGTGGTGACCGGGCAGGCCGTGTGCCGATTGGCGCACCGCCACGATTTCCAGCGGCAGCACGTCGGTGCCCTGGTGCAACATCTGAAAAAAGGCATGCTGCCCGTTGCTCCCAGGCTCACCCCAGAGCACCGGTGAGGTCGCAAAGGGCAGGGTGCGCCCTGTTTGGTCCACACGCTTGCCGTTGCTTTCCATTTCCAGTTGTTGCCAATGCGCCGCCAGGCGGCGCAGGCCCGCGTGGTACGGGGCGATACAGCGGCTGGAAAAACCCAGGAAGTTGCGGTACCAGACATCCAGCAGTGCCAGGCGCACCGGTAGGTTGGTGGTCAGTGGCGCGGTGCGGAAATGCTCGTCCATGGCATGCGCACCCGCCAGCAGCATGCGAAAACCCTCGGCTCCGATCGCGATGGCGATGGGCATGCCGATGGCCGACCAGAGCGAATAGCGTCCGCCGACCCAGTCCCAGAACCCGAAGGTGGTGGTGATGCCCCATTGGCACGCCGCCTCCACGTTGCAGGTCAGCGCCACAAAGTGCCGCGCCACATCCTGCCCTCCCTGGGCCACAAACCAGTCGAGCGCCGAGCGGGCATTGGTCATGGTCTCCGGCGTGGTGAAGGTTTTGGAGGCCACCAGGAAGACCGTGCTTTCGGGCCGTACCGCACGCAGCACGCGCTTGAGTTCGTGGCCATCGATGTTGGAGACGAAATGAAAGCGCTTGCCCGGAACGCGGAACTGCTCCAACGCCAGCACCGCCATTTGCGGCCCCAGGTCCGAGCCGCCGATGCCGATGTTCACCACATCGGTGATGGTGGGGTCGTTGCGCAGCGCCTCGGCGCAGTCGAGCATGGCCTGCAGCGTGGCGTGCACCTGCTGCAGTGCCTGGGGCAACCAGGGCTCGTCACCCGGCAGCTCTAGCCCGGCAGGGCGGCGCAACAGGGTGTGCAGTACGGGCCGGTTCTCGGTGGTGTTGATGCGCTGCCCCGCCAGCATGGCGTCGCGCCGCTGCGCCAGGCCGCAGGCGCTTGCCATGTCCAGCAGCAGGGCTTCAGTCTTTTGGTCCCACAGGTTTTTGGACAGGTCGGCAAATACCTGGGGTGCCTCTTGGCTGAAATGCGCAAAGCGCTGCGTGTCTTCGGCAAAGGCATGGCGCAAATCAAAGCGCGCCCCCTGCGCCGCATGGTGCGCACGCAGTTGCGCCCACTGCGGCGTTTCGTCGCACCGTGGAAAGGCGGCGGCCATGGAGTCTGTGGGGTTAGCGCTTGCGCAGCACGACGCTGCCCACCGAGTAACCAGCGCCAAAGGAGCAGATCACGCCCACATCGCCTGCCGCCAGGTCGGCGCGGTGCTTGTGGAAGGCGATGATGGAACCCGCCGAGGCGGTGTTGGCGAACTCATCCAGAATCAGTGGCGCCAGATCGGCGCTGGCGTCGCCCGCCAGCTTCTTGATGACGAGCTGGTTCATGCCTTGGTTGGCCTGGTGCAGCCAGTAGCGGCGCACGGCGCTGGGTGCGTGGCCCAGGTCGCTCAGGTGGCCTTCGATGTGGGCGGCCGCAATGGGCACCACCTCCTTGAACACCTTGCGGCCTTCCTGGCGGAAGGTCTTGTCGCGTGCGTTCGGGTCACTGTCCTCGCTGCGATTGAGAAAGCCGAAGTTGTTGCGGATGTTGTTGGAGAACTGGGTTGCCAGGCGCGTGCCCAGCACCTCCCAGGCGTCGGCGGCGGTGGCCGTGTCGGCGCGTTCGACGATCACTGCCGTGCAGACGTCGCCAAAGATGAAGTGGCAGTCGCGGTCGTTCCAGGCCTGGTGGCCCGAGGTGATCTCGGGGTTGACCACCAGAACGCACTTTGCACTGCCCGTGCGTACGGCGTTGACGGCCTGCTCAATGGCAAAAGTGGCCGACGAGCAGGCGACGTTCATGTCGAAGCCATAGCCGCCAGCACCCAGGGCCTGCTGGATTTCCACGGCCATGGCGGGGTAGGCGCGCTGCATGTTGGAGGCCGCACACAGCACGGCGTCGATGTCGGCGCCGGTCTTGCCCGCCTGCTGCAGCGCCTGCTGGGACGCGGCCACGGCGAGCTCGCCCATCAGCGAGAGTTGGTCGTCAGGCCGCTCCTGCAAGCGCGGGTACATGCGTGTCGGGTCGAGGATGCCGGATTTTTCGAGCACATAACGCTGTTTGATGCCCGATGCCTTCTCGATGAACTCCACGCTGGAGTGCTGCAGCGGCTCGCGCGTGCCTGCGGCAATCTCGGTGGCATGCTGGGCATTCTGCAGGTCCACGTAGCGGTTGAAGGATTCCACCAGCTCGGCGTTGGTGATGGTGTGGGGCGGCTGGTAAAGACCCGTGCCGCTGATGACGACTGAATGCATGAATCGGTATCCTGTGGCCCGCCGCGCGGGCGCGATGCTCAAGTGTAACTAGGGCGCGTGCGCCCCGCCGGGGTGTCTGTGGCTTCAGGCCGCCAGGATGATCTGTTCGAGCTTGACTGTGTCCACCGCAAACGCGCGGATGCCCTCGGCCAGTTTCTCCGTGGCCATGGCGTCTTCGTTGAGTGCATAGCGAAAGCCCGCTTCGTCGTACTGCACCGCGGGCAGGTCCATGGAGCGTGCGGCCTCTGCGTCCAGAGCGCGGGCCACCGGTGCGTCGGACTGTGCCAGTTGCGCCAGCAGCTCGGGCGCAATGGTCAGCAGATCGCAGCCCGCCAGCGCGATGATCTGGCCCACGTTGCGGAAGCTCGCACCCATGACCTCGGTCGCCACGCCAAAGCGCTTGTAGTGGTTGAAGATGCGACGCACCGACTGCACGCCGGGGTCGTTGGCACCGGCCATGGCGACCTCATCCCAGCTTGCGCCCGCCTGTTTTTTGTACCAGTCGTAGATGCGGCCGACAAAGGGCGAGATGAGCTGTACCTTGGCCTGGCCACAGGCCACTGCCTGCACAAAAGAGAACAGCAGTGTGAGGTTGGTGTGGATGCCCTTGCTCTCGAGCTTGCGTGCGGCCTCGATGCCTTCCCAGGTGGCGGCGATCTTGATGAGCACGCGGTCGATGTGGATGCCCTCGGCCTGGTACAGCTCGATGATGCGCTCGGCCCGCGACACAGTGGCGCTGGTGTCGAAGCTCAGCCGTGCATCGACCTCGGTGGACACACGGCCCGGAATGGTGGAGAGGATCTCGCCGCCGAAGCGCACCAGCAGGCGGTCGATGACTTCGTCCATGGGGCGGCCCTTCCAGCGCTGCACGGTGGACTGCAGCAGCGGTGCGTATTCGGGCTTTTGCACGGCCTTGAGGATCAGCGAAGGGTTGGTGGTGGCGTCGCGCGGCTGGAACTGGGCCAGTTGGCGGAAGTCGCCGGTGTCGGCCACCACGGTGGTGAACTGTTTGAGTGCTTCGAGCTGGTTCATGCAAATCCTCAAGGGTTTGTGTGGCGCCGCTGCGGGCGCTGCGCAACCCTCAAGTGTATGCCTCCCTCTGGCGCAGGGTTGCCATGAAACGGCGTTACATTCACAAGTGCCCGCACACCCCTACCAACACCATGCTGGATCGAATCACCGCATCCCTGCCCTCTCTGGCCCCGGCCGAGCAGCGTGTGGGGAAACTGGTACTGCAAGACCCACGCGCCTTTGCCCGTCTGCCCGTGCGCGAACTGGCCGAGCGCGCCCATGTGAGCAAGCCCACCGTGGTGCGCTTTTGCCGCAGCATGGGTTACGACGGGTTGGCCGACTTCAAGCTCAAGCTCGCGGGCAGCGTGAGCGAGGGCGTGCCGTTCATCCACCGCAGTGTGGACGCTGACGACAAGACGGGTGACGTGCTGGTGAAAGTGGTGGACAACGCGGTCGCCGCCTTCCTGCAGTACCGCAACGCGGCCAGCACCGTGGCCATAGAGCGCGCGGCCAGCGCTATTGCCGACACCTGGAAGATGGGCAAGCGCATCGAGTTCTACGGTGCGGGCAACTCGGGTATCGTGGCCCAGGACGCGCAGCACAAGTTCTTCCGCCTGGGCGTGACCTGCAACGCCACCAGTGACGGCCACATGCAGGTGATGAGTGCCACGCTGCTGGGGCCGGGCGATTGCCTGGTGATCATCTCCAACTCGGGCCGCACGCGCGACCTGATGGACGCGGCCGACATTGCGCGCAAGAACGGCGCCACCACCATCGCCATCACCGCCAGTGGCTCGCCTCTGGCCAGCGCGTGCCTCATCCACCTCTCGGCCGATCATCCCGAGGGCTACGACCGCTACAGCCCCATGGTTTCGCGCCTGCTGCACCTGCTCATCATCGATGTGCTGGTGACATGCGTGGCCTTGCGCATCGGCAGTTCGCTGCAGCCCATCTTGCAGCAGATGAAAGAGAACCTGCGCAACAAGCGTTACGCTTGATCGGCGTTTTCAGAGCCCTCGCCCAGAAAACGGCGCGTGGCGCCAGCCTCCTGGCGCAGCCAGGCCGTAAAAGCCTGAGCCTCCGGGCGCTGGCGGCTGCGCGGGCCCAGCAGCAGCCAATAGGCCAGTGGCGAGTCCAGCCGCGTGCCCGGCAGCACCTCCACCAGGTCACCACTGGCCAGCGCATCGGCCACCAGTGGCAGGCGCGCCAGGGCCAGGCCCTGGCCGGCCAGGGCGGCCTGCACGATCTGGTGCGCGTAGTTGAAATAGAGCCAGCGCTGGGGCTGCAGCAGCGGGCAGCCCTGCGCGTCGAACCAGCGCCGCCATGACAGCCATTGCAGGTGCGTGCTGCGGTGCGCATCCCCGGCCTCGATCAGGGTGAACTGCTCCAGATCGCTGCTCTGGCGCACCGGCGCTGCGCTTTTCAGCAGCCAGGGGCTGGCCACCACGGCCAATTGCTCGCCAAACAAGCGCTCGCCGCCGTGCACGCGCGGGCCGGGCGCGCTGTAGCGCAGCGCCAGGTCCAGGTCCGCGGTGTCCAGGTCGGTGTGGCTGTCGCTGGCGTCGATGCGGATGTCGATGTCCGGATGCGCTTGCTGGAAGGCTTCCATGCGCGGGATCAGCCACATCGACGCAAAGCTCGACCAGGTGGTGATCGCCACGCTCTTGCGCCCCGCCGTTTGGCGCACCTGGCGCACGGCCGCGTCCATGCGTTCGACCGCCGGGCCCACGGTGCGCAGCAACTGCGCACCGGCGCTGGTCAGTTCCACCGCGCGCGTGTGGCGCAGGAAGAGGGCGATGCCCACCTCGTCCTCCAGCGCCTGGATCTGGCGGCTCACCGCTGACTGGGTGAGTGCCAGTTCCTCGGCCGCAGCCCGAAAGTTCAGGTGCCGCGCCACGCAGAGGAAGGCGCGCCAGTGGCCCACCCCCACGGGGCGGGTGCGCAGTACCGGGCTGGCCGATGCAAGGGTGCTCATGGTGCAATTGATGCGATTAGGGAATCAATAGCCTAGCGTCAATTCATTGGACTGCCAAGCGCTGGCGGCGGATCATGTGGCTTCATTGATGCAAAAGGAGCTGTCATGTGCGACACGATCCCTTCCCTCGGTTCCCAGAGCCTGCTGCCCCCGGCGGGGAGCTGGGGCTTGCTGCCCGGCCGGGCGCTGTCCTTGCACCCGCGCAGCAGTGGCCGTTTGACCCTGGTCCAGGGGCGGGCCTGGCTGACGGTGTCAGCGGCCGGACAGCCCTCCACCGACATGGTGCTGCACGCAGGGGAGTGCGTTGTGCTGCCTGCCCACAGCCACGCCGTGCTTGAAGCCTGGCCACAGCCCGGTGGTGGGCCGGCGCTGGCTTGGCGGTGGGCGGCGCTGCCCGCAGCGGCTGTGGCACCGCTCGATTGGCGGCAGACCGTGGCTGCACCGGCGCGCGACCTGGGCCAGGCGGGCCTGGTCTTGCTGGACGCCGCAGGACGACTGGCCAAAGGCCTGCTGGGGCTGGCGGTATGGGCGTTGGCACGCCCCTGGGTGGCTTCGCTGCTCGCCCGGGGTGCGGCGCGGCGCATTCCCTGGGGACTGCACAGCGGATAATCCGGGCCACCGCGGTCGCGCGTCGGTGTGCGCCGCACCTGGTGTAGTGTTTCACTCTGATTGGCACTTTCAGAGCCCCGAAAAAGCTGCCCGGCTAGGCGCAGCGCGCAGGCAATGGTGGTGCCCTTGCCAAGGGCTGCAACAACGCTGGGCGGCTTTTTCGGGGCTCCCTTGGGGCCAGTGGCCAAGGGGCCATCTGCGTTGTTGCAGTGGCTTGACGTAACCCGTTATGCCTGCGCCCCTGCGCCTAGCAACTGACCCCTTGGCCACTGGCTGAAAGTACCAATCAGAGTGCAACACTACACTAGCATCCGCACCATCCCATGACACCCATAGACATCCTCATCATGGCGGCCGGCAAGGGCACGCGCATGAAAAGCCGCACGCCCAAGGTGCTGCAGCGCCTGGCGGGCCGCCCGTTGTTGCACCACGTGCTCGACCAGGCTGCGCATTTGCAGGCGCGCAGCGCCATCGTCATCACCGGTCATGGTGCTACAGAAGTTGAAGCGGCTACCGCAGGACTGGCGAGCGTTGTAGGCCAATATGACCTGAAGTTTGTGCGCCAGGAGCCGCAGCTGGGCACCGGCCACGCCGTGCAGCAGGCCGTACCCTGCCTGGCGGATGACGGCACGGTGGTGGTGCTCTCGGGCGACGTTCCGCTGACCCAGGCCGACACACTGCGCGCGCTGGTGGCCGCGTCGCAGGCGGGGGGGCAGCTGGCGCTGCTGACCGTGCGCCTGCCCGACCCCACGGGCTACGGCCGCATCCTGCGCGATGGCGCAGGGCAGGTGGCGGGCATCGTCGAGCACAAGGACGCGAGCGAAGCCCAGCGTGCCATCGATGAGATCTACAGCGGCATCATGGCCGTGCCTGCGCGCCTGCTCAAGCCCTGGCTGGCGCGCCTGACCAACCACAACGCCCAGGGCGAGTACTACCTGACCGACATCGTCGCCATGGCCGTGGCCGAAGGGCTGCCGGTGGCGGCCCACCGCATCGACGATGCGCTGCAGGTCGCGGGCGTGAACAGCCCCCTGCAACTGGCCGAGCTGGAGCGCGCCCACCAACTGCGCCAGGCGCGCGCGCTGATGGAGCAGGGCGTGCGCCTGCTGGACCCCGCACGCTTTGACCTGCGCGACGACGCGCGCTCCGGCGTGCGCGGCCAGCTGCGCTGCGGGCAGGATGTCGAGATCGATGTGGGCTGCATCTTCACCGGCGCCGTGGAGCTGGGCGAAGGCGTGCAGGTGGGCGCGCACTGCTGCATTGCCAACGCGCGCATTGCGGCGGGCGCCGTCATCCACCCATACACCCACATCGACGGCGAGAAGCTCGGTGCCAGCGTGGGCGCGGGTGCGCTCGTCGGCCCGTTTGCACGCCTGCGTCCTGGCGCCGTGCTGGGGCGCGAGGTGCACATCGGCAACTTCGTGGAGGTGAAGAACTCCCAGCTCGCCGATGGTGCCAAGGCCAACCACCTGGCCTACCTGGGCGACGCCAGCGTGGGCGAGCGCGTGAACTACGGCGCGGGCAGCATCACCGCCAACTACGACGGCGCCAACAAGCACCGCACTGTGATCGAGGCCGATGTGCATGTGGGCAGCAATTGCGTGCTGGTGGCGCCTGTCACCCTGGGCGCCGGGGCCACGGTGGGTGGCGGCTCCACCATCACCAAGGACGTGCCTGCAGGCGCCCTGGCTGTGGCGCGCGGCAAGCAAGTGGCCATTGCGAACTGGCAGCGCCCCACCAAGCAGCCCAAGCCATGAGCGCAGTGCCGTCGGCCCCGTCGGAGTCTTCCGGGTGCCCCGAGCCGGGAGCGGATCGGTACGACGCACTCGACGCCCCCGCACTGCGCACCTTGCTGGCGCAGCGCGATCAGCAACTGGCGGAGCAAGGCGCCGCGCTGCAGGCGTGGACGCACGCCGTGTCGCACGACCTGCGCGCACCGCTGCGCCACATCACCTCCTTCGGCCCGCTGGTGCATGAGCTGTTGCAGGAGGCGCCTGGCCTGGACGCAGCCACCCGCCAGGAGGCGCTGGAATTTCTGGCCACCATGGACCAGTCTGCCCGCCGCATGGGCCGCATGCTCGACGGCCTGCTGCAACTGGCGCGCATTGCGCGCGCACCGTTCACGCCGCAGACCGTGGACCTGGGGGCGCTGGTGCACGAAGTGCGCGAGGCCCTGGCGCCGCGCTGCGCAGACCGCACGGTGCAGTGGCAGGCAGATGGCCCCTGGCCTACCGTGCAGGGCGACCCTGCCTTGCTGCGCCAACTGTTGGCCGAGCTGATCGGCAATGCGCTCAAGTTCACGCAAGCGCGCAGCCCGGCCCAGATCCGCGTGACCGCCGAATGCGGCGCAGACGGGCACTGCACCCTGTGCGTACAGGACAACGGCGTGGGATTTGACCCCGCGCGCGCGCAGGCGCTGTTCGGCATCTTCCAGCGCCTGCACCGCGAGAGCGAGTTCGACGGCGTGGGTTGCGGCCTGGCGGCCGTGCGCGCCATCGCCCAGCGCCACGGCGGCACCGTAAGCGCGCAGGCGGCGCCTGGTGCGGGCTGCACGGTCAGTGTGTGCTGGCCTGCTGTAATGCTATAAATATAATAGCTACTGGCGCTTATTTGACGGGCGTTACAGCCACTTTTGTCAAAAATTTTGCTCGTTTGGTAGCAAAAAAGGCCTTCACATTGCGCACATTGGCGTCGCCCGTGAACAGGCGCTGCGCCAGCGCCAGGTAGGCGGGCATGTCGTGCGTGTGCAGCACGAGCACAAAGTCCGGCCCCGGTGACACGCGCCAGCATTGCTGCACGCCGGGCTCCTGCACGGCGCGGGCCTCGAAGGCGTCCAGCCACTCGGCGCCCTGGCGGTCGAGCGACACCTCCACGATGCACGCCAGCCCGTGCCCTTGCAGGGCAGCCAGCCGCTCGGGCTGGACAATGGCCACCTGCCGCTCGATCAGCCCGCATTCGTGCAGGCGCCGCACGCGCCGCAGGCAGGTGGGGGGTGACACATGCACCTGCTCGGCCAGCCATTGGTTGCTGCGCGTGGCATCGTCCTGCAGCAGGTCCAGCAGCTTCAGGTCCACGGCATCCAAGACCATTTCTTCCATACTGTTTAGCCTTTTGATCAAAAATTACATGCGGTTGATTGATTGAAATTAAATTTCAAAAACAAAAGAAAATCAATCTGAAATTTTGCATTTCTCTGCCTACCATCGCGCCATTGCATTCCACCAGGCAGGAGAAAACCATGTGCGGCATCGTCGGCGCGGTATCACGGCGCAACATCGTTCCCATTCTTGTGCAAGGCCTGCAGCGGCTGGAATACCGCGGCTACGACTCCTGCGGCCTGGCGGTGCATGCCGCCAGCCCCGATGTCGCGCGGCCTGCAGGCTTGCAGCGCGCACGCAGCACGGCCCGCGTGGCCGAGTTGCTGGTGCAGGTGCACAGCGAGCACATCGAAGGCGCCACCGGCATTGCCCACACGCGCTGGGCCACGCATGGTGCACCGGCGGTGCACAACGCGCACCCGCATTTCAGCGTTGGACCCGGCGCCGAGGCAGCCGCGGATGGCGCGCAGCGCCCCGGCCGTGTGGCCCTGGTGCACAACGGCATCATCGAAAACCACGAGGAGCTGCGCACGCAACTGCAGGCGCGTGGCTATGTCTTTGCCAGCCAGACAGACACCGAGGTCATCGCCCACCTGGTGGACAGCCACTACGACGGTGATTTGTTCCAAGCGGTACAGGCGGCCATTGCCGAGCTGCGCGGCGCCTACGCCATAGCCGTGTTGCACAAGGACGAGCCGCACCGCGTGGTGGGTGCACGCGCCGGTTCGCCGCTCATCCTGGGCGTGGGGCAGGACGGTGCCGAGCATTTCCTGGCCAGCGATGCCATGGCCCTGGCGGGTGTCACCGACCAGATCGTGTACCTGGAAGAAGGCGACCTGGTGGACCTGCAACTGGGCCGCTACTGGATCGTGGGCAAAGACCGCGCGCCGCTCACGCCTGCGCAGCGCCCTGTGCGCACCGTGCAGGCCTTCAGCGGCGCGGCCGAACTGGGGCCGTATCGGCACTACATGCAGAAAGAAATCTTTGAGCAGCCGCGCGCCATTGCCGACACGCTCGAAGGTGTGCAGGGCATCGTGCCCGAGCTGTTCGATGGCCTGGCCCAGGACGGCAAGCAGAGCACCGCCGCCTGGCGCGTATTCAAGGAAATCGACCGCGTGCTCATCCTGGCCTGCGGCACCAGCTACTACAGCGGCTGCACGGCCAAGTACTGGCTGGAGGACATCGCCGGCATCCCGACCCAGGTGGAGGTGGCCAGCGAATACCGCTACCGTACCAGCGTGCCCGACCCGCGTACCCTGGTCGTGGTCATCAGCCAGAGCGGCGAAACCGCCGACACCCTGGCCGCGCTGCGCCACGCCCAGAGCCTGGGCATGCGCCACACCCTCACCATCTGCAACGTGGCCACCAGCGCCATGGTGCGCGAGTGCGAGCTGGCCTACATCACCCGCGCCGGGGTCGAAATCGGCGTGGCCAGCACCAAGGCCTTCACCACCCAACTGGCAGGCCTGTTCCTGCTGACGCTGGCCCTGGCGCAGTCACGTGGGCGCCTGAGTGAAGCGCAAGAGGCTGAACACCTCCAGACCATGCGCCATCTGCCCGTGGCTCTGCAGGCCGTGCTGGCGCTGGAGCCGCAAGTCATGGGCTGGGCGGAAGACTTTGCCCGCATGGAAAACGCACTCTTCCTGGGCCGGGGCTTGCACTACCCCATTGCGCTGGAGGGCGCGCTCAAGCTCAAGGAGATCAGCTACATCCACGCCGAGGCCTACCCGGCTGGCGAACTCAAGCATGGCCCGCTGGCGCTGGTGACCAGCAGCATGCCCGTGGTCACCGTGGCACCGAACGATGCGCTGCTGGAGAAGCTCAAGAGCAACATGCAGGAAGTGCGCGCCCGCGGCGGCGTGCTCTATGTGCTGGCCGATGCCGACACGCACATCGAAAGCAGTGAGGGCATCCACGTCATTCGCATGCCCGAGCATTACGGCGCCCTGTCACCCATCCTGCACGTGCTGCCGCTGCAACTGCTGGCCTACCACACCGCCTGCGCGCGCGGGACGGATGTGGACAAGCCCCGAAACCTCGCCAAGAGCGTGACGGTCGAATGACCGGCGCGCTATGGGCCGACGCTAATCCGGGTAATTAAAGTCGTAAACTCGCAAATAAAGTCGTAAACAGACCTCTAGCATTCATGCGGGTTTGCGGGACGGTCATTTGTAACTGTAAAGTCGTAAACTCGAATTCAACGGGTAAAGAAGACCTATACATGCGAATGTCGCCTAGGTATAGATTGGACTTGTTGCTATACAAAAAAGAGCGCTCAAGGTGAGCGCTCTTTTTCTTTGGTTTTCCTAGAAGTTCTTGCGGTCCGAGCAGCCCCTAAACGCTCCGATGACTGCAAGAGGCTGATTGTTATCGTTCACGGTGGGCATCGCGTCAGGCACTTTCCAACCCTGAGCAGTCCTTCCCCCGAGTTCCGCAAACCGGGGCATCAGTTCGCAAACACCA